>JBDSQB010000010.1 GCA_039930045.1 Chthoniobacterales bacterium
CAAACGCGCAAAGGCACTGGAACTGGAAGGGACAACGAAGAAAATCTGGAAACCGAACTTAACATAAGAATGGAACTCGCATGAAAAACCCGGCCTTCTAACACAGCGCACGACAATCGCCTAACGAGACAAAGATCAGCGACACGTAGGGAACGGCGCGAGATGTGCGACAGCACAGCTCGTGACGAGCCCGGAGTGTTCGCTGCATCGCTTGGTTAGGCGGCGGTCGATTCATAGTTCGTGTTCAATACGGTCGCTTACAATGACGGCAATGCGTGCCAATACCGGAGACATCTGCACCAATAGGCTGGCCAATAGCATAGTGATGACAATGTGGGCACCGCGCAATGAGTGATAAACCCAAGCCGCCAACAAGAAGCCAAACAAATCCAAGAAACGGGCTTGCTATCTCGCGATAAAGGGCAGGAAAGCCCTCAACGAATATCACTGTTGCGACAAGCCAACCAAGAAAGAATGTCGCGCACTTCGTTCTGAGATTCATGGAAAATGCGGCTAGACGCCTAACATATTGTAGGCGTAAAAGTTTCGTTTTGTAAGGCGAACATTTTGCATGACTTTCGTCTATTTCTACATTGGCAGGGCTGCTTCTGTAGAATAAAACGAAGGCATGTCGAACAGTCTGCCCGTGAAAAGCGAAAGTGCCAAGCCCAAACTCCTTGAACAATGCAAAATTATTCTTCGCACCCGCCACTACGCTCTTCGCACCGAGCAATCCTATCTCGACTGGATTCGGCGCTTCATCGTTTTCCACGGGAAACGACACCCGCAGGAAATGGGCGAACCGGAGATCGCCGCCTTTCTCAACCACCTTGCCAACGACGGCCATGTCTCCGCCTCCACGCAAAACCAAGCCCTCAGCGCCCTCCTTTTCCTCTTTAATATCGTCCTCGAGCAGCCGCTCGGCACCTTCGAGGGACTTCAGCGGGTCAAACGCCCCCCGAAATTGCCCACGGTGCTTTCCAAGCCCGAAGTGCGGGCCGTTCTCCAGGAACTCACCGGCGGCTACCGGCTCATGGGCGACCTCCTCTACGGCAGCGGACTGCGCCTCATGGAATGCCTGCGCCTGCGCGTAAAAGACATCGACTTCTACCAACACCAGATCACCCTCCGTGATGGCAAAGGCGGCAAGGACCGGGTGACCATGCTGCCCACCTTGATCATCCCCGCGCTGCGGTCGCATCTGGAAGGTGTGAAAGCCGCGCACGAGCAGGATCTGGCGGCTGGCTTCGGCACCGTCTGGCTGCCCGAGGCCTATGCGCGCAAAAACCCGGCGGCGGCCAGACAATGGGCCTGGCAATGGGTCTTCCCGGCCGGGAAACGCAGCATCGATCCGGTGTCAGGCGAGTCGCATCGGCATCATGTGGGCGAGAAAAACCTGCAAAATGCCGTCAAAGCCGCCGCGAAACTCTCGGGCATCACCAAACCCGTGTCGCCACACACCTTCCGGCACTCTTTCGCCACCCACCTCCTCGAAGCCGGCTACGACATCCGCACGGTGCAAGAGCTCCTCGGCCACAGCGACGTCTCCACGACGATGATTTACACACACGTATTAAACAAACCGGGCATGGCGGTGCGGAGTCCGCTGGATTAGGAGGGCAGGGGTATCGCGTGTGTGGTGTTGCGGAAGGAAACAGGAGTTTCGGGAACAAGGGCATTCCCAAACTGGAGTTTGGGAACGAGAGATGAAGGCTGAGTTTGGGAACGAGAGAATGAGCGCCAGAGGCAGGGTGAGGAAGGCTGTAAAAAAGGCCAAGGGATGGAGCGGCGGGCATTTCGAGCAGGAATGAGGGAAAATAAGCGGCTGATAAGATGAAGACTCCCCAAAAAAGCCTTTGGGCGAGTGTCGGCTGCCGGCTGCGCACAATATTGACCCAAACGGGCCCCGTTTCGACCTCTACAGATATATTTAGACGGAAACGATTGGGTCTTTTGCTTCAATTGGCAGTATTCCGCAAAACTGAGAATAAAAATGACCCTCTTCTCACGGAAATTCCATTTTATGAGAACAGAATCGCCCAAAGTTCGCGATATTTAGCCGAAACGGGGCCCGTTTTCACTGAATATCCCCGGAATAGGTCGTCAGGAGATAAATCTGGGGTGGCGCAGCCGCTATTTTCTCCGGCCCATGACAGTGTGGCATGGCCGCTGCTAGGTAGAAACCTGGCTGAGGTTAAATAACACCGAGGCATAACAAAATGAGTTCCAACGAACTCTTCCAATAGAAAAAATAATATGAAGCTACCTACAAACTCCGGGCTCCTCATCGGGCTCGGCTATAAGATGCACAGCGGTCTGGTCGAAGTCGGCCAAGCCCTCGGCATCACACAGATCACCGCTCCTGGTTTTCTGGTCACCCTCAACGCGTTTGAGGATGCGGATAACGCATTCAACGCCGCCCGCAGCGCCAAGCAGACCGCCTCCGACGCTTACATCGCGTCGATGGTCGTGCTCGACGATTGGCTCGGCACCACCAAAAGCGTCCTCACGGGCGTCTTTGGATTCCGCTGGTCCACGATGTGGGCGCAGGCGGGGTTCATTAATAGCAGCACGGCGCTCCCTGCCAAGATCGAGGATCGCATCGCGCTGGTGGGCCGCCTCGTGGCGTTCTTCACCGCCAATCCCGACCGCGAAGTCGCCTCCATGGGCGTCACTGCCGCGCAAGGTGCCACGGTAAAAGCCAGCGCGCTCACCACGCAACTCGCCGTAACGAACTCCACCCGCGCCCAGGCCGATCTCAGCCAGGCTTGGACGACGGCTTACAATGCCCTCACCGACGTCATGTGGTCGCTCATTAAGATCCTCCAGGCCACGCTCGATAATAACGACACGCGCTGGCTCTTGTTTGGCCTGCCGATGCCCGGCACCCCGGCGACTCCCGGCCAGCCCACCAACGTGAGCGTCCACCTCGACCCGAATGGAAACATCGTGGTGCAGTGCGATCCCACTCCGCTGGCGACGCGTTACCGTGTGCGCACGATGATCGTGGGTGTGCAGACGAAATACAGCCTGGCGGGCAGTGGCACCGAGCCGATGGTGAGCTTCGGCGGCGTGGCTCCTGGCCAGACGGTGCTCATTACCATGGAGGCGGCCAACGGCAGCCTGCAAGGGGTGGCGAGCGAGCCCATCTCCTACACCGTGCTCCTGCCGGAGACGAAACCCAGCGCGGCAGTGATCGCCCCTGTGGCTGCCAACGGCCATGCAAACGGCAACGGCCAGGCGAACGGCAATGGCCAAGCGGCCAGCGGAACCACCAGCCACCGGAGGACCGTGTAAGGGTGGAATCAAAGCTAACTGAAAATAAGAGTGGAGCCGCTGCCTGACGAGGCGCGGCTCCCTTTTTTTTGCACGGGGGGATGAAGCGGCAGGCCCCAGATGCCACTCCTACGGAGTTGGAGCCGGGGTGACGATGGGTTTTCTATAGATATCAGGCTCCCAAGGGAGCCGCCGGATGTTCCGTTGGATTTGAACCCCAGCTGAGACCCAGCCGCTGATGGAAATCCCGTCTGGCGATCTAAGGTTAATCGGAGGTCGCCTTGCTCTGGCATTGGGGGGACAACCGGGAGATCGCCTTGGCTTGGCATCTGGGGACAACCGGAGATCGCCCTTGGTTTTGGCATCTGGGGACAGATGCCCTCCAACCACCAAGGCAAATGGCTTCCAACAAATCGAAGCAAATTGCCCGCCCGTGGACGCGGATGGAGGGCCCTTGTCCTCAAGTGCTTTTGGCGTTTGATCTGTCGCTTCCATGCTAACCCTGCGCCTTTCCGAGACCCATCGGGTCGGCATATCTCTAGCAACCCGCACCCAAAAAAATTTCAGCTCCATCGGAGCGGCACCAAGCGGAGGGAGCCTCCGGAGGTTCCATAATCAGTACCATTCATGTCATCCGTGCCCGTGGGGAGCGACTATGAGGGGGAGGGCAGCACCGTAAGGCCAACAGGAAGCGACCCTCGGTAAGTGCGAGACCCAGCCAGGGAACAAAAATAGCCAGTGACGGCGCGGCGTGGTTTGGTTTTATTGGACCATGACGACGATTCGATGGGGCTTGGTGGGACCGGGGGCGATTGCCCGGAAATTTGCGCGCGATCTGCGCGTGGCAGGGAATGCCCGGCTGGTGGCGGTGGCAGGACGCGATCTGACTCGTGCCCAGGCGTTCGCGGCGGAGTTTGAGGCGGATCTGGCCTATGACGATTACCGCGCACTGGCGGACGATCCGAACATCGACATTGTTTACATCGCCTCGCCGCACCAGGCGCATTTCGCTCCGGCGCTGGCGATGCTGGAGGCGGGCAAGGCGGTGCTCTGCGAAAAGCCGATGACGGTGAATGCGGCGGAGACGCGCCTCTTGATCGCGACGGCGCGGGCGAGGGGAGTGTTTCTGATGGAGGCGGTGTGGACGCGCTTCCTGCCGATCTACGCCCGGGTGCGGGAATGGCTGGAGGCGGGGCGCATCGGCCCGGTGCGGTTTGCCAGCTCCACTTTTTGCGTGAAGGCCGGGAGCGATCCCGAGGGGCGAATGTATAATCCCCATCTCGCGGGCGGCGCGCTCCTGGACCTCGGCATTTACAATCTCACCATGCTGCAATGGCTGATGCGTGAGGCGCCCGAGAGCTTCGTCGCGCAGGCGCAGATGGCGGAGACGGGGGTGGATGAGATGACTTCGGTGGCACTGCGGTATCCGGGGAATCGCGCGGGCCAGTTTACCTGCGGCATGACGGCGCATTTCGACAATGCGTTTATTATTGGCGGCGAGGAGGGTTGCATCCGGCTGCCGTCGAATTTCATCTGCGCGGAGGAGGCGACGCTGACGGTGGGCGACGTGGTGGAAACGGCGCGGGAGCCGTTTCGCGGCGAGGGCTTTGAATACGAGATCGAGGAGGCGATGCGCTGCCTGCGTGCCGGAGAAATGGAGAGTCCGCTCCTGCCGCACGCCGACACGCTGGCGACGATGACGCTGATGGATGCGATCCGCCGCGAGATCGGGCTGATGTATCCGTTTGAGAAGGCGGCTTCCTAGCATCGGAAGCCGGGTGCATGGCGTGAGGCTCCTTGCCAAGAGGTATCGGGGTGGACCTACTGCCAGCGGAGAAATTTGTGCAGAACTTTCTCTACCTGGCCCGGTTCAAAAGGAGGTATATCGACCCTGCCATGATCCCCCTTCGTTTGATCGTCATTTTCTTTCTCGTCTTCGCTGCCGCCCTGCTGGCCACGCAGACTATCCAGGCGGCGAACACCGCTCCTTTCATCACCGGCATCGTCAATCAAACGCAAGGCTCCAGTGCCGTCATCGGCCCGCTGAGTTTTAGCATCGCCGATGCAGAAACCGCCGCCAGCGCCCTCACCGTCACCGCCGCGTCCTCGAACACCACCTTGCTCCCCTCGGCTGGCCTCCTGCTGGACGGCACCGGGGCAAATCGCACCCTCACCATTACCCCGGCGGTTGATCAACTGGGCACCGCCATCCTCACCCTCACCGTCAGCGACGGCACCCTCACCGGCAGCCTGCGGTTCACCGTCACCATCAACAACGGCGCCACCGTCAGTGGCAACGCACCGCCAGTCATCGGCGGCATCCCGAACCAAATCGTCGCGCTGAACCAGAAAATGGGCCCCGTTAACTTCGTCGTCGCCGACGCCGTCACCAGCAACAGCACCCTGCCCGTCACCGCCGTTTCCTCGAACCCAGCCCTCACCGCCACCATCCAGCTCGGCGGCACCGCCAGCAGCCGCACCATCACCATCACACCTGCCAGCGGCCAGACCGGCACAGCTACCCTCACCCTCACCACCACCGACGGCGGCGGACTCACCGCCAGCACCGCCTTCATCCTCACCGTCACCGCCGCGAACACCCTCCCGACCCTCTCCGCGCTCCCGAACCAAAGCCTCGCCCTCGGTGCCACGCCCCCGGCCTTGAGCTTCACCATCGCCGACGCCGAGACTGCGGCGGACAGGCTCTGGATCACCGCCCGCTCCTCCAACCAAACCCTCCTCCCCGACGCGGGCCTCGCTCTGGGCGGATCGGGAAATACCCGCACCCTCTCCTGCGCACCCGCCAGCGGCCAGACCGGCGTCGCCACCCTCACCCTCACCGTCACCGACGGCGGCGGCATGAGCGTCACCGGGCAAACCCTCTTCATCGTCCGCGACCTCGGCACCCCCGGCGAACAATTCCTGCGGCCCCAGGGCATCTACTCGCTCGATAGCGCCCTCGGCGGCACCTACAACGGCTACAGCCTGCGCGACGCCAACCTGCGCGACTACCCCTTTGTCGATGGCTACGTCCTCCACGCCGCCTGGAACCAACTGGAAACCAGCCCCGGCGTCTATGATTTCTTCCTCATCCAAAACACCCTCAGCAAACTCCCCGCCGGGCAGACCCTCTCGCTCATCATCACCCCCGCCGAACCGCCCGACATCGCCACCACCAGCGGCGTCGCCACCTGGATCGACTCCTCCGGCGGCACCCCGCTCACCCGCGCCGTCCCCTGGGACCCCACCCTGCGCCTGCGTCGCGACACCTTTCTCCACGCCCTCGCCAGCGCCAGCATCCACGGCCTCATCTTTCGCGATAACCCCCAGCTCGCCATCCTCAACCCCTTCCTGCCCGGCGGCGGCGGTGGCCTGCGCGACCCCTCGCCCGCCCAGCCCCTCAGCAGCCTCCCCGGCTACACCCGCGCCAAACTCCTTGGCGCCGTCCAGGACGAACTCCGCACCCTCAGCTCCGAATTTCCGCTCCACTACATCCAGCTCGGCTTCTGGCCCATCCTCGACAACGAAAACGCCAGCTACAGCGGCACCCCGGCCTGGGACTGGTTGCGGCAGCAACTCCTCGCCGAATTCAATGGCCTCACCCGTCCGCACCTCGGCTTCTTCATGGACAACCTCGCCGCCAATCGCGCTGCTCCCGGCCAGGACCCCGCCACCGGCTTTCCCAATACCACCTTTGCCGCCCCCATGTATAACTCCCGCACCGCCGCCTTCAACGGCTTCGAAGCACTCGGCCCCTGGATCCAGCCCTTCAAAAGCGGCACCACCAACAGCATCGCCCTCAACACCCTCAACGGCACCCCTGCTGACGGTTTGGAAACGGGTTACAACACCTTTGGCGCGGCCTATGTCGAGATCTATGCCGCCGACCTCGACGTCGCCGCCTTCCAGCCGCTCCTCCAGCACTGGCACGATCTCTACCGTGGCATCGCGCCGAACCCGGCCTCCGACGAAGACGGCGACGGCCTGCCGCTGGCCTGGGAACAAGCCACCGGCCTGAACCCGCGCCTCGGCACCGGCAGCGACGGCGCGGTTGGCGACCCCGACGGCGACGGCCAGAACAATGCCCAGGAATACCTCACCGGCACCCAACCGCTCGACCCGGCTAGCCGATTTGCCATCACCGCGGCAGCAGGGCAGGCCGACGGCTCCTTCAGCGCCACCTTCCCGGCAGTCGCGGGCCACAGCTACAGCGTGAAATACACCGCCGACCTCATCACCTGGAGCAAACTCCTCGACATCAACGCCACGCTCACCGGCCCGGCCCCCTTCACCGATCCGGCCCCCGGCGTCCCGCGTCGTTTCTATCGCGTCGTCACCCCAGCCGAGCCCTAGTTTTTTCGCGCGACGTAAACGGTGCTGGCGGATTCGGTTTCCAGCAACGGATTGGGAAACGTGACGACGTGCGTTTTTACCTCGGCGAAGACGGCTTCCAACATTCCAATGAAACTCGCGTCTGGCGCATCGTCGGACCAGAGGGCGAAGACGCCGCCGGGGTGGAGTTGGTCGGCGAGGAGTGCCAGGCCGCGCGGGCTGTAGAAGGCGGCGTTGCGCGGGTGGAGGAGATTGCGCGGGGAGTGGTCGATGTCGAGGAGTATGGCGTGGAAGCGGCGCGCGGGCAGGTTAGGATCGAACCCAACTTCGGGCGCGGCAGCGAGGGCGAAGAAGTCTCCGTGGACGAGCCGGCAGCGCGGGTCGCCGGTGAGAGTGGGGCCGAGCGGAACGAGGGCGCGCTGGTGCCATTCGATGACGGCCTCAAGGAAATCGACGACGAGCAGGTGGCGCACGCGCAGGTTTTTCAGGGCGGCGACGGCGGTGTAGCCGAGGCCGAGGCCGCCGACCACAACGTCGAGCGAGGGGGCGTCGGTGGCAGCGAGGCCAAGATCGGCGAGGGCGACTTCCACATCGTGAAAGAGGCTCGACATGAGCCAGTCGCCGTTCAGTTTCACTTCGTAAACGTCGAGATTATCGAGGGCGGCGACGCGGCGCCGGCAAAGGGTGAGATCGCCGAGCGGGGTTTCACGGAAGTCGAGTTCGGCAAAGTTGGCGCTCATGGAAGGAGGGGATTGAACCAGCAAGACGTCGAGGCACCAAGAAAGGAATGGAACTCGATTGGTTTCCGGCCCATGCAGATTTGATGAAAAATAATTCGCGCGGATTGCGCGGGTGCGGCGTCTAGGCTCATTGAAGACACACGCATGATTTCCCCCGATCCTGATACCATTGCTGCCGCGCTTGCCGGGGATCGTCCCGCCTTCGAGGGACTCATCCGGGCCAATGCGATGCGGGTGTATGCGGTAGCTTATGCGGTGTTGCAGGATCGCGAGGAGGCGGAGGATGTGGCGCAGGAATCGTTTTTGCGAGCGTTTCGCGACCGGCGGAAACTGCGGGAGCCGGAGCGGTTTGTGCCCTGGCTCTCGACGATTGCGCGCAATCTTTCTCTCGACCGGCTGCGCAAGAAACGTCGCGCCCCGCTGCCGGAAGAGGATTTCCCCGAGGCCGCCGATGAGTCGAACCCAACTCCCGATGGCGCGCTCGCCGCAGCGGAGCAATCGCGCGAAATGCACGCCGCACTGGCCACGCTTCCGGAGCGTCATAGGACTGCGCTCACGCTGCGTTATTTGGAAGGTCTCGATTACCGCGAGATCGGCGAGGCGATGGAGCTAAGCGACGGCGCCCTGCGCGGTGTGCTGGGCCGGGCGCTGGCCACGATGCGGGACCGGCTCCGGCAGTTTTCGCCAACTCAAATGACGAAAGGAGAGCATCCACTATGATTCACGACGATTTCGACGACTGGGCGGCGGCTGCATTGACCGACGGTCTGTCGCCTGCGGAGAGAGCCGAGTTCCATTCCCATCTCGCCGCCTGTGCGCAATGCCGCGCTCTCTATCAACACACCGAAGCCATGAACCAGACTCTCACCAACGCCTTTGACCTGGAGCGTCCGGCTCCGAATTTTGAAAACAAACTGGTCGCCGCCTTCCGCGAGGGCGAGCGCAAGTCGTGGCTGTCGCAAGTCCCGGCGACGATTGCCTGGGTGCTGCGGCTGCGCGGCGTGCAAACCGCAGGCGTGCTGGCAGCACTGACGCTGCTCGTGGCCGTGGGGAATCAATTGACGCAGTCGCCATTCACTCCGGTGCACACACGAGGAGGGAGTCGGACAATGATTATTTCAAATTCGCCGACCGCTTTCGCCGACACGTCGGAGAGTCTGAAAACGCGAACAGCGGCTGCTCCGACGGCTGCGTTCGCCCATTCGTGGGGTTCATTGGCGGCCAAAGACAAAGCGATAGCGGAGTCAAACAAAGACGTGGCCGGCGGCGCGGTGGACGCACTCGGTCTTGATGGAGATAAGGGAGCACTTTCCAAAGAAAGCGATGGTTTCGATAAATCAAAGCTCGCCTTGAATCAGCCGGTTCGTTCCCAACCCGTGGACGACGAGCGGCGAGACAAGCAATTTGCCCAGAAGTCTCTCGAAAACTCTCTAGCCAGCGCCGACGCACCCGCCCCGCAGATGCAGCCGCCGGTTGATCCGACCGCGAGTCCCGTGGACGCCCGCAAACTCATCCGCAACGCCAGCGTCGAACTCGAAGTCGCCAGCTTCGACACCGCCCTCGACAAACTCGCCACCGCCGCGACCCAGGCTGGCGGCTATGTGGCCACGAAAAACTCCGCTCGCGGCGGCAACGGCAAACTGCGCGGCACCATTGTTATCAAAGTCCTGCCGCAGCACCTCGACGGATTTCTCCTCGATCTCCGCACCATCGGCGAGGTGAAAAACCAGACGCTCGCCACCCAGGACGTTACCAAGGAATACACCGACACCGCTGCCCATTTGCGCAACGCCCAGCGCATGGAGGACCGCCTCCTGAAGATGCTCGAAGAGGCCAAAGGCAGGATCAGCGAGATCCTCCAGGTGGAAAAGGAACTCGGCCGCGTCCGCGAAAGCATCGAGACGATGCAGGGCGAGCTCAAGCTCTACGATTCGCTCGTTTCCTACGCGACCGTCACACTCAGCCTCGCCGAAAAAGACCTCAACCAGCCTGCGGCGTTTCTCCTGCGGCAAAATGGCAACCTCGATCTGCTCGCTGCCGACGTGGAAAAAACCTACGCCGAAGCCCGGCGCATCGCCGAGTCGGTCCAGGCGCAGATCAGCCACGCCGACGTCTCTCGCGACAGCAATGGACGCGTCAACGCCTCGATGCAACTCCTCATTCCCGCGCCCGCCGCTGATAGCGCCCTGACTCGTTTGAAAGCCCTCGGACGCATCCAGAACTTCACTTCGCAAACCCAGCGCACCGCGCAAAACGGCAGCAACGGCGACGCTGGAATGGAAAACGCCAAGGTCGAAAATGCGCCCGCGTCCATACGTCTGAGCATCCAGCACGACGAGCAAACGCATCGGCAGATTCGTTTCACCGTCTTTGCCCGCGACCTCGACCAAGCCTTCGATGCTGCTAAAAAATCGGCGCTCGAATCTGGCGCCGAAGTGGTCAATTCCAATCTCAATCGACCCCGCGACGGCGGCGGGAGCGCGACGCTCGTTCTCCGGGTGCCCGCGCAGAAACACGCGGAACTCGTCGCCACCTTGCAAAAACTCGGGCGCGCCAGTGATTATCAAGTCCAGCGCGACGCGGCCAGTGATGACGATGCGTCGCCGGTTCTGGTGAGCCTCAGCCTCACCGACGAGGAGCCGAGCGTGCAGCAAACCCGCCTGAGCCTCCAGTCGAGTGACATCGAAACGCGCCTGCAAACTTTCAAAAAAGAGGCCATCGCTGCCGGTGCGACGGTGCGCGATTCCGGTTATCAGCGCCAGCCCGACGGACGCGAAACCGCCCAGATCGTCCTGCGGTTTCCGCTCAATAAATACGCCAGTCTGCTCGCCCAGGCGCAGGCGCTCGGCAAGACGCAGGAACTCTCCGTCCAGCGCCGCGATAGCACTGCAACTCCGCTCGTGGAAAACTCCGCGCCCGCTGAATTGACCGTCAGCCTGGCCACGGAAAGCGGCATCGTCGCCGCCGACACCGGCCTCCTCGCCACCCTGCGGCACACCCTCAGCCAGGCCATTCGCAGCCTGCTCTGGAGCGTGCAAATGATCGGAGTCGCCCTCGCCTTTTTGGCACCGTGGGCCATCGGAGTTGCAGTGATATGGCTCGTAATCAGCCGCCTTCGCCGCCGCAAACACTAGGAAAATTCCACTTGCCGTGCGACGCGCCGACGCCGGATGATGCACGTTCCCATGAGCGCCACGATTCTAAAACTCGCCTGTCCCGACCGAGTGGGATTGCTCGCGCGCCTGACAAATTTCGTAGCGGAGCGCGGGGGAAATCTACTGGAGGTCAATCAATTTACCGATCCGGCGAGCGACAGTTCCAGCGGCTGGTTTTTCACCCGCATGGCGATCGCCACCGAGTCCCTGGAGTTGGATGTGACTCAGCTCCGGGCCGAGTTTGAGCCGATTGGACTGGAGTTGCAGGCCGATTGGACGATCCGCGACGCGCGGCAAAAAATGCGGGTCGCGATCTTTGTCAGCAGGCTTGGCCATTGCCTCGCCGACCTGCTCTGGCGCTGGCACTCGGGTGAACTCGAAATGGAAATCCCGCTCGTGCTGTCGAACCACGAGCAATTTCGCTCCACGGTCGAACGCGAGGGAATCCCGTTTCTCCACGTGCCAATCGACGCAACAAACAAGTCCGCCGGGTTTGCCCAGGTCGAAAAAGCCGTCGCCGAGGCGCAGGTCGATCTCGTCGTCCTCGCCCGCTACATGCAAATCCTGCCGCCCGATCTCTGCGAGTCGTATGCAGGTCGGATCATGAACATTCACCACTCGTTTTTGCCGTCCTTCGTTGGCGCGAATCCTTACAAAAAAGCCTACGAGCGCGGTGTGAAACTGATCGGCGCGACCTGTCATTACGTCACCAGCGAACTCGACGCCGGCCCGATCATCGACCAGGAAGTCGTCCGCGTGGAGCACTTCCACCAGCCCGAAGATTTGCTCCGGCTGGGACGCGATTGCGAACGCCTCGCGCTCTCCCGCGGCGTGCGCGCGCACATCCACGACCGCGTGCTGATCCATGGCGGACGCACGGTGGTTTTCCACGATTGAGCGGCTCGCTCATTGGAGTAACCTGCCGTTCGCATGATTTACCTCGACCATAACGCCACGACTCCGCTCTCGCCCGTGGCTCTGGCGGCGATGCGGCCTTATCTCGAGCAACATCACGGAAATCCCTCAAGCATTCACGCGGCGGGCCGGATCACCCGAGCGGCGCTCGACGACGCCCGCGACGCGCTGGCCCGGCAATTTGCCGTGAAGCCGCACGAATTGATCTTCACCAGCGGCGGCACGGAGTCGGATAACCTCGCGATTCTCGGGCTGGCACGCGAGCTCCAGTCGAAGGGGAAACACCTCATCACCGCGCAGACGGAGCATCACGCGGTGCTCCAGGCGTTTGAATATCTGGCGAAGCACGAAGGCTACGAGGTCACTTTTTTGCCAGTGGACTTCCAGGGCATTGTGGACGTGGCGGCGTTGGAAAAAGCGATCCGGCCCGACACGACGCTCGTCTCGATCATGGCCGCGAACAACGAGACGGGCGTGCTCCAGCCGCTCGCGGAAATCAGCCGCGTCTGCCGCGCTCGCGCCGTGCTCCTGCACAGCGACATGATTCAGGTGCTCGGCAAGGAAACCGTCGATCTCTCGCTGGTCGATGCGGCGTCGTTTGCGGCGCATAAATTTTACGGTCCACTTGGAGCGGGATTGCTTTACCTGCACGCAGGCGTCTCGATCCGCACCCTGCACCACGGTGGCGCGCACGAAAATCAGCGTCGGCCCGGAACGGAAAACGTGGCGTCCATCGTTGGCCTGGCGGCGGCGGCGTGCGAGGCGGAGGAGAAACGGGTCGCCGAGCAAACCCACGAACGCATCCTGCGCGATCAACTCTGGGAGGGCATCCGCGCATTAGACGCGTCGGCCATTTTGAACGGCCACCCGGACCGGCGTCTGGCGAACACATTGAACGTCAGTTTTCCCGGACTCGACGGCGAGGCGCTCCTCATCGGACTCGACCTAGCAGGCGTCTGCGTCTCCAGCGGATCGGCCTGCATGGTCGGCAGCATCCAGCCGTCGCACGTCCTCATGGCCATGGGAGTCGCCGAGGAAACTGCCGCCGCCACGGTGCGATTTTCCCTTGGTCGCAGCAACACCGCCGACGAAATCGAGGAAACCATTGGACGACTCGGGCACGTTATTCGACGGTTGCGAAGCTCGTAAAAGACATGGTGAAAAAAAGCATTCAGCGGGCAGGTCAGCTTTTCCTTGATCTGTTTCGCACCCCGATCCGACGGTTGCCATGTGGGACAGGCGGGCTGCGGGTGGATGACGCGTTAACGACCCAAGCCGTCGATTTGCTAGCCGAAGCGGGTGCGCCCGAAGTCGCCCAAAAAGTGCGAGTCGCATGGAACTCCCGTCTCACCACCACCGCCGGCATGGCCCGCTATCGCGAACATCTCGTGGTGCTCAACCCGCGTTTGCAGGATTTCAGCGACGCGGAAGTGGACCGCACCCTGCGCCACGAGCTCGCCCATTTGCTCGCCCACGCCCGCTCTCGCCGACGCCGCATCGCCCCGCACGGCGACGAATGGCAGCAGGCCTGCCGCGACCTCGGTTTGCACGACGAAAAACGCTGCCACGAACTCCCTCTCCCGCGCCGCACCGTGGCCCGCCGCCATTTCTACGCCTGCAGCCATTGCGGGGCCAGCTACCCGCGTGTCCGCCCGATTCGCCGCAAAGTCGCCTGCCTGAAATGTTGCCGCGCCCACAACCGCGGCCAGTTTCACGAGCGCTTCGTCCTGCGGAAGGTCCGCTGAGTTCAGGGCGAACCCTGAGTTTCCGCTTTTGTATTAAATTTGGATTCTGCTAGGGTGCCGTCGCTTAGTTGTCTCTGCCACACATGCCAGCCACGGAAACCATCGAATTTGACAGCGCCCGCACGCTCCAATCGCTCTACGCCAACGATCCGCGTTTGCTGAAAAAAATGGAGGAATCCCTCGGCGTCCAAGTCACCACGCGCGACGGCTGGATTCGATTCGAGGGCGAAGATTCCTCGGTGGCGCACGCCAAAAGCCTCCTCGGCCAATTGGAGGACGCCTACAAAAAAGGCACGCCGATTCGACGGCAGGAATTTATCTACGCGCTCAATTCCGTCCTCGACGGCTCGACCGAGACTCTGGCGCAACTCGCTTCGATCAAGATCCAATGCTCGGCCCGCAAACCGCCGATCATTGCCCGTACGATGAGCCAGAAGCGCTACGTGCAGACCATTCTCAGTCACGATCTAACCTTTGGCCTCGGCCCCGCCGGCACGGGAAAAACCTATCTCGCAATGGCACTGGCGATCTCCTCGCTCAAGCAGGACAAAGTGCGGCGCATCATTCTCACCCGGCCCGCCGTCGAGGCTGGCGAGGCTCTGGGTTTTCTTCCAGGCGATCTGAACGACAAAATTCTGCCCTATCTCCGCCCGCTTTACGACGCGCTCTACGACATGCTGGAGCCGGAGGAAATCGAGCGTTACACCGAGAAGGGCGTCATCGAAATCGCGCCGCTCGCCTACATGCGCGGGCGGACGTTGCAGGATGCGTTTGTGATCTTGGACGAGGCGCAAAACACGACGACCGAGCAAATGTTTATGTTTTTGACCCGACTCGGAGCGGAATCAAAGTGCGTCGTCACGGGCGACCGGACTCAGATCGATTTGCCGAGGAATAAAAAATCCGGCCTCATCGAAGCCTGCGACGCGCTCTCAAAGGGACCGGGGATCGGTTTCATCCAATTTGAGGAACGCGACGTGGTCCGTCACGAACTCGTCCGCTACATCATCGGCGCCTACAAAAAATACCGCGACGCCCATCCCGAGCGCATTGCCTGATGTTCCAATTCGCCAAAAAGAAACTGATCAAGCAGGGTCTTTCGACGGGTAAAACCCGCCGCCAGAAGACGCACAGTGAATTTCGCCAAACGCTGGCCACCGATCCGTGGGTGAAGGGCGTGATTATCGCGTTGTTTATCGGCGGACTGGCCGCGCTCATCTTTTACGGGCAGCAGCAATCTCCCGCGCAGTTTTTCCTGATCAGCCTGCTGATTTTATGCACGGCGATCGCGCAACTCTGGATCGGCCACCCGGAGACTTTTAAGAGCAACAGTCGAGTTACATTGATATTAGGCGTCATCCTGGCGCATCTCGCCGTCTGCAAACTGGTCATGCAGGTCTGCTACGAAATCTCGAAAACCAGCGAACACGTTCTCTGGCAGGTCGTCCCAATTTTGCTCATCCCGTATGCATTTGCGCCGCTCGTCATGTCGGTGCTGCTCGGGAGAAATCTGGGCTTGTTTACCGCTGTTTTCGTGAGCTTGTGGAGCGCGATTCTCTTCCGGGGAATTGACGCCTTCATTCTCGTTCTTAGCTTGATCAGCGGGTTCATTTCCGTCTTCGTCACGTTGCAAGTGCGCCGCCGCAGCCGACTTTTGCGCGCTGGTTTTTATGTCGGCGTCGCGACCTGGCTGCTCGCGTTGAGCTTCGGTTTGATCACGCTGAACATCATGGATTTGCCCAGAACCGACTGGAATTTATTTGGCTGGCAGACGCTTGCCGCCGTCGGCAGTGGAATGATTACCGCGATGCTCGTCGGTGGCGCGCTGCCACTTTTGGAAACGCCATTCGGCATCACGACCGACATTTCCTGGCTGGAAATCGCCGATCTCAATCACCCGCTCCTGCGGCGACTTTCGACCGAGGCGCCGGGCACGTATCATCACAGCTTGATGGTTGCCAGTCTGGCCGAGGCCGCTGCGGAAAAGATCAAGGCCAACGCCACACTTTGCCGCGTCTGCGCCTATTTTCACGATGTTGGCAAACTGGTGAAGCCCGAGTATTTCACCGAAAACATCAACGAAGATCGCAATCCTCACGACGATCTCGCGCCGACGATGAGCGCCCTCATCATCATCGCTCACGTCAAGGAAGGCATCGATCTAGCTCTTAAATCGAAGCTCAACCACCAGATTATCGACGTCATCCAGCAGCACCACGGCACCTCGCTGGTGATGTATTTCTTCAAGCGCGCCCAGCAGCAGCAGGAGGACACTCGCGCCGGCGGCAAGATTATGAACATGCGCGAGGAGGACATTCCCGAGGTGAGGGAGGAAAGTTTCCGCTATCCGGGGCCGATCCCGCAGTTTAAGGAAGCGGGCATCATCAGCCTCGCCGACGCGGTCGAAAGCGCCTCGCGCAGTCTGGTCAAACCCAGCCCGCAGCGCATTGAGCAGCTCGTGAACGACATCATCGAATCGCGCATCGCCGACGGCCAGCTCGACGAGTGCGGCATGACGCTCCACGAGATTCGCTGTATTGGCGAAAGCTTCCGGTTTTCGCTGAAAAACATGCTCCACAGCCGCATCGCTTATCCGAAGGAAGACAGCAAAGCGGACAAGGACGCAGCGACTTTGGCGGAAAAGAAAGCCTCTGCCGCCGCGTGAGTTCCAGTTCACTCCCCGAGTTGATGCTGCAAAATCGGCAGCGGAAAATTCCCGTTGATTTGGCGTTTTTAAGGAAATTTGCCGATCGGGCTCTGAAGGCAGTTGGCGAATTGACGCCCCAACCCAGCGACGTTCTCAACCAGCTCGACGAGATAGCGATCTCACTCGTTTCAGACCGTGCGATAGCGGATTTCCATTTGAGATTCATGGGCATCTCTGGGCCGACCGATGTTCTGACTTTTGAACACGGCGAGATTCTGATTAGTGCCGAAACCGCCGCGTCTTATGCCGGCGAATACGATCTAACTCCGCTCCAGGAGATCGCGCTCTACATTCTTCACGGACTGCTCCATTTGCGTGGTTTCGACGACCAGACCCCGTCCGATCACGAGGAAATGTACCGCGTCCAGAGTGAGATTTTTTCGCGTCTCGACACGTAATTCTTCGGGAGCGCACGCGTCTCGCGTGTTCCCTTTTGCGTCTCGCGAAAGGGCCGGTTCTCGCCATCGAACGAGACGTGCGCTCCCCGTTAAAGCACGCCTTTGGTGCTGGGAATGCCGGTGACTCGGGGATCGATCTGGCAGGCCATGTCGAGCGCACGGGCCAAGCCTTTAAAAAGTGCCTCGGCCAAATGATGTGAGTCGCGTCCGTAGAGAATCTCGGCGTGGAGATTGGCCCCGGCATGAACCGCGAATCCGCGAAAAAATTCCTCAACCAACTGGAACTCGAATTGGCCGCCAATCGGCGACGCGTTTTGCGGGGCGCGATATTCCAGAAACGGGCGTCCGCTCAGGTCGATCACGACCCGGGCGAGCGTCTCATCCATCGGCAGATAGGCAAAACCGTAGCGGCGTATCCCGCGTTTATCGCCGAGAGCTTTGCTGACGGCTTGGCCGAGACTGATCCCGCAATCTTCCACAGTGTGATGGAAGTCCACTTCGAGGTCGCCCTTCGCCTGGACGTTGAGATCAATCAGACTGTGCTTGGAAAACAAGTTCAGCATGTGATCGAGAAACGCGATGCCGGTGGCGACGGTTGCCTTTCCCGTGCCATCGAGGTTCAACTCCACGCGGATTTGAGTTTCAGCGGTATGGCGTTCGATCAGGGCGCTTCGGGACATGGCGGCAGACTAGGAGAAACTGCCGCAGGTCTGGAAGCGTTTTTTTACCTGAAAACCCTACGGCTTCCTCGGCAACGGCGTTTTCATCGCGCCCTTTGGCGTTGGACTCGGCGTGGGCGTTGGAATCGGAGTCGCCTTGGCAAGGGTGAGTTGAGCGTTGGCGTCTTTCAGAAGCAAATTGGCGCTCCAGAGGCTGGACGCTGTTTGCAGGGAAGCGGTCGCGCCGGGCAGATCGCCAGCGGCCATTTGCTTCTTTGCCTCGTCCACGGCGGCGATGGAGGCGAGCATCGGGGCGGTCTTGATCGCCGCCAGCCTGGTGTTCTCGGCGGTGACGGTTTTTTGCAATTCATCGAGGCTTTTCTGGTTCCGCGGATAAATCGGGGTCCATTTTGTGCCGGCCTTGATTGCGGCTTCGAGGGCAGCGTTGGCCTTGGCTTCCTCAGAGGCGGCGGCAGCGATCAGCGGTGCCTTTTTGAAGTCGGGCAGCAGTTCCATGCCTTTCTTGCGCTCGATCATTTCGTTGGCAAAAATCGCCTTTTTCGTGGTGACCTCCGTCTGCACATTCGGGATCAACTGCTGCGCATATTCCACCGCTGACGGATAGGCGCGGGTACCGGGATAGGTTTTTTCCAGCTTGGTGAAAAGGTTCAAAGCTCCGAGAGAATCGCCGGCTTGACCCAGCGCGATCATCTGCTGCAAA
The DNA here is from genome assembly GCA_039930045.1 of Chthoniobacterales bacterium. NCBI lineage: Bacteria > Pseudomonadati > Verrucomicrobiota > Spartobacteria > Chthoniobacterales > Chthoniobacterales bacterium. The sequence continues at coordinate 18,649 of JBDSQB010000010.1, forward strand.
AGCAGCGTGGCGTTGATCTGATCCTTTTGTTTCTCCACTTCCTGGGGCGTGTACCAGATGTTTTCGATCTTCACTTCACCAAAGGCGACGCGCTCTTTTTCCTTTTCCAAGGTGGCGATCATTTCGCGGGCCTCCGCCACGTGTGGGCTCGTGGGATATTTGCCGATGAAGGCATTGATCTTGGTGTGAATCGCCGTGTCGTAATCGGCGGGTGTGAATGAATTCGGCCCCGGTCCGGCGGCTTTCACAGCGGCAAATTCCGCCTCGGCAGGATCGGGTTTTTCGATGCTGGCGATGTCCGCTTTTTGAATCACCCGCACGTCGGTGATCGACGCGCTCATTTTCACCTCCGCTTCGACCGTGGTGTCGGTGGTCTTGGTGATCTTAGCTTCGAGACGTTCGCCGGTTTTTAGGACAATCGTGTCAGCCATCAGCCAAGAAGACTGAAGAAACAAAAGCAGGCAAAAGAACGGATGAGGCTGGGGAAATTTCATTTGAACGGGACTTTAAGCGGTATGTAAGACAATAAAAACGGAAATCAGCTTCGCTGTTGGCGAAACTTATTTACCCTGTAAATGCGTAATACGCGGCGTTTTGGCCGTATTTATCCGAGCTGGGCGAGGATTTTTTCCACAATCATCGGCACTGGATCGGCGATTTCGGCCACAATCGCGTCTGTCGGTTCTTCCAAAGTGGCAAACTGGCTGTCGAGCAGGGCGGGGGACATGAAGTGATTCTGACGCGCCACAAGCCGGGAGCGGATGAGCTCCTTCGTGCCGTGCAAATAGATGAATCGCAGCCCCGCCAAACCTGCGGCGAGCCGGTCGCGATAGACTTGGCGCAGCGCGGAGCAGGCGAGGAAAACCGGTGTCGCCAGGCTTTGCCGCGCTTTCAATTCGCGATTCAACGTGTCTAGCCAGCCCCAGCGATCCTCGTCGGTCAGCGGCGTGCCGGCGGCCATTTTTGCCTTGTTTGCAAGCGGATGAAAGTCGTCCCCGTCGAGGAAAAGGCCGCCGGTTTTCTCCGCGAGCTGGGACGCGACGCTGCTTTTGCCGCACCCGGCGACTCCCATGACGATGTAGAGGCTCATTTCGGGAGATTTCCTCCGGCCCATGCGGGTTGCTGGCGCAGGTGATAGAGCATTTCCCCGGCCTTGCGCACGAGGAGAACGCCCTCGTCCTCGCGGTCGGCGAAGCTCTCGATATCGATGGAACTCGGATCGCGGTAGCCCATGTTGATCTTCTCGCAAATCTCCCGCGGAATACCTGTCGCGAGCGTGACTTTCGCCCGGCAGTGCTCGACGCCATCGACCATTTTTCCAATGCCGCGAACGTGCGTGCTGTGCGCCAGGATGCCCCAAGGCTTGTCCTTGAAACGGTCCCAATCGGCCAGAAAATAGTCGCGGCAGTGGTAGCCGATTTCCTCGATCAATTTCCCGTGAACGACCGAGACCTCGTGAATGTGCGGCGCGTAAATGATCAATTCGCCTCCGTCGGCCAGCACCGGCTCAAGCTTATACATGCATTTGCCGCCGACCCAGAGCTCGTCATACATCTTCGGCGCGCAGGAGAGAATCGTGTGAAACGGCTTCTCTTTGTAAACGATATGTAACTGCCGCGACAGCTCCGACGCCTGATCCCACGCGCCCTCCGGCGTGCCGGAATAGAGCCCGGCGAGCTCGCCTTTTTCGACCACCATGCAGAAGCACAGCTTGTCCACATTCACCAGCGCCCCGGCGCGATCCACGACCTTGCGAACGGGCGTCCATTTGTTGCCGATGATCATCGGGTTCGTGACAACAGCGCCGAGCCAGTGGAAAAAATTCAGGATTTCCGGTCCGCCGATGCCGGGGAAAAGATATTTGTTTCCGCCCGAAAAGCCGACGACTTCGTGCGGGAAAACCGGGCCGATGATGACGATTTGATCGTAGTCGAAGACGAGTTTGTTGATCTTCACCTCGACTTCCATCGCAAACAACCCGTCGGTCAACGCGGAGATTTCGTCCGCAGTGATCATGCCCAGGCTGCGCAGCGCGGCGGGATTGTCCCACTCGTGGTTGAGGAGTTGCATTCGACTGTAAGTCGTCCGTCGCTCGTCCAGCGTGATCTCCAGGCGTTCGCAAATCGCCTCCTCGCTCATTGGCGGATGCGTCCCGAGGGCAATCATCACGTCGATGGCGGAAGTGACCTCAGCGAGCTGTTCATGAACGGCCTTGAAAACCATCCCGAGCGGGCAACCGCGGGTCGCATCGGGCACGACGAGGAGGATTTTCTTGCCGAGATAATTCGCCTTCGGACAAGCCTGCGTGACGATGTCGCGAACGGCGGCGGGGGAAACGGTGGTGCTCATTTGGGGCTAAATGGTTTGACTCAAGAAACCACCATCGACGGCGAGGTCGATTCCTGTGACGAAGCTGCTGGCCTGCGCGCTGGCGAGGAAAATGACCGCGCCGATGAGTTCATTCGATGTCCCGAAACGGCCCATCGGCGTGTGACCGAGGATCGACTGCGCACGCGGCGTGGGAGTTCCATCGGATTGGAAAAGCAGGGCGCGATTTTGTTCCGCCGGGAAGAAACCGGGCGTGAGCGTGTTCACACGGACGCCGCTCGCAGCCCATTCGCGGGCGAGAAATTGGCTCAAGTTCAACACCGCCGCCTTCGCCGCTGAATAGGCCACGACTCGACTCAACGGCAGATGCGCCGAGACGCTGGCGATGTTGATGATGCTGCCCTTTTTTGCTGCGACCATCGCCGGGCCAAACTCCTGGCACGGCAAAAATGCGCCGCCCGCCAGATTGAGATCGAAGCTTTCCTTCCAATCTTCCAGCGCGATGGATTCAAACGCTTTCTCGGCGGTCACAGTCACCTTCGGGTTGTTTCCACCGGCGGCATTCACCAGGATCGTCGGTGATCCGAATGCAACTTGAATGGCCTCGTGCGCCTGCTTCAGGCTCGCCGGGTCCATCGCATCGGCGGAAAAAAACTGCGCTTTTCCACCCGCGTTTTTGATTCGAGTCACACACGATTCACCGCGTTCGGCGCTGCGACCAAGTACCGCCACCGTCGCCCCCGCCGCCGCCAGCCCCTCGGCCAGCGCACCGCCGAGCACACCCGTCGCGCCAATCACCACCGCCACATCACCCGTCAGATCAAAAAGAGAATTCATAGGAAGGACCGGCATCTAAACAGAGGGCCGCCCTTTTGCGTAGAAAAAACCTACCACTTCCGGGCCAGCACGCCGTCGTTTTCCGTGTCCTTGCGAAACGCCTCATCGAGCTTCGCGACCGAGGAAAAATCTCCGAAATACGTCGCAGCCAGCGCGCTGTCGTTCGTCGCGCCGGTCGCCAGCAGACCGAAAAATTTCAGAAACTTGTCGTCATCCTTGCCCACCAGAAACCGCACCAGCGCGTCGGACTCGCCATAAAACGTCTCCACCTCGTGCGCGTCTGTCGGGTAACTTTGCAGATTCATCAGGCGCTCCAATGGGATGTAACTCGCCCGTGGCACGAGCGCGCCGCCCGGTTTGCTGGCGTAACCGCGAGCCCGGTAATACGCGGCGTAGGCCTTGCGCGAGACGTTTTCCGCGTAGCCCTCGTTTAGCCAGAGCGGGATCTGACCCGGAAAAAACCGGCTCACCACCAGATGCGCGATCTCATGCCCCAGTGTGCGACCCTTCCAGCGCGCCTTGCCATCGCGGAAAACAAACAATTCGCTGCCCGTCTGCAATCCGCCGGTCCAGGGATCGAGCCCGCCGGATTTCTGAAACTCCGCCCATTCCGCCTCGTTCTCGAAGATGAAAATGTGGGCCTTGCGCTGCCAGGTCGCGCTCTCTTTTTTCAAGTCGGCGGCGATCACCCGGTAATAAAACTCCGCCTCGACCGACGCCTCGGTCGCGGCCACCGCGCTGCGAAAGTGGTAGATGAAATTCGCCGTCTCCGCGTGCTGCCAGGCGGGCGGATTGATCGTCAGGGCGCGGACTCCGAGGTTGGAAAAATATTTGTTGCTCAAGTCGCCCCAAGCCTTCGTGGCGATGCCATCGAGCCCGCGTTTCTCCGGCGTTCCCGGCTTCGGAAGTTGCGCCGGGGCGAGGCCGGACCAGAGGAGCAAGGCCAGACTGGCGAGGTGAATCGACTTGAAGTGAAATGGAAAACGCATCGTGTCCCTTCTACAAGCAGCCCCCACGCCACAGACTGTGGCTTTTTTACTCCGCTGGCAGGGTGAAGCCGGCTTTTTTCCAGACGATCTGGGCTTCTGGGGTTTGCAGCCAGAGTTTGAATTCGCGGGCGTCGGGGGCGTTCGGGGCGTTGCGCAGGAGAATGCCGGCTTGCTCCAGCCGGGGGTAGGCATCGGAGGGGATTTCCCAGTATCGGCCCTCGGCCTGCAGTTTCGGGGCGAGGGCGAGTGAGAGTCCGATGAGGCCGGCTTCGGCGGCGCCAGTTTGGACGAATTGGGCGGCTTGCACGACGTTTTCGCCGAGGACGAGGCGGTCTTTCACGGCGTCGTAAACGCCGAGCGAGCGCAGGGCGGCGACGGCGGCGCGTCCGTAGGGGGCGTGGTCGGGGTTGGCGATGGCGATTTTTTTCACCGACGGATCGAGCAGGGCGCGGATACCTTGTTTCGGAAGATCGAGAGGGGAGTTTTTCGGCACCCAAAGGACGAGGTGGCCGGTGCCGTAGAGGAAGAAATCGGACTCGGATGCCAGTCCGTCGGCGATCAATTTTCTCGGAAATGCGGCGTCGGCGGAGAGGAAGAGATCGAAGGGCGCGCCGTTTTTGAGTTGCTCGTAGAATTTGCCGGAGGCGCCGTAGGTGGGGCCGATTTTCACGTCAGGATGAGTGGTCTGGTATTGGGCAATGAGCTCGGGGAGAACGAATTGGAGGTCGGATGCGGCGGCGACAAGGACGGGTTCGGCCGATAACGATGCGACTCCGATGAGGAGAAAAAAGAGGACGAGTCTCATGCGAATGAGGCTGGGGAATTTTGTGGGCTGGGTCAAACATTCCGCCGTTCCTTTGGTCGGGTGATTGTGTTATGAGAGGGCTGTGTTTTTCTTCCAGTCGAGTTCCATGGTTATCAGGCGTGCGGCGTTTATTCTGGCCGCGGTTTTGGGTCTGATCACCCACGCTGCCGCGCAAAATCCAGTGCCGCCGGAGCCGATGCGGGAGTTTCGCGGAACATGGGTGGCGACGGTGTTTAATCTCGACTGGCCGTCGAGCAGTCATACATCGGCCTCGGTGCAGCAGGCGCAGCTCGTGGCCATCCTCGACAACGCGAAACGACTGAAACTCAACGCTGTCATTCTCCAGGTGCGGCCCAACAGCGACGCGCTTTATCGGTCGTCGATGGAGCCTTGGTCGGCCTGGCTGACGGGCAGCATGGGGGCTGATCCGGGTTACGATCCACTGGCGTTTGCGGTGGCGGAGGCGCACCGGCGCGGGCTGCAATTGCACGCGTGGGTGAATCCCTTTCGCGCGCTCGCAACGACGGAGGGAGGAATGTCGGAGCGTCACATTTCGCAGCGGCATCCCGAGTGGATTCGGCGATTTGGGACGCAGCTTTTCATCGATCCGGGTGTGCCGGAGGCGCGGGAGTATGTGCAGCGGGTGATCCTCGACATCGTGCGTCGCTACGACGTGGACGGGGTGCATTTGGACGATTATTTTTATCCGTATCCGGCGGGCAGCGCGGAGTTTCCCGACGGGGCGAGTTACAAGAAATACAGCGGCGGCCTGGCGCGAGCGGAGTGGCGGCGGCAGAATATCGACCGCTTCATTTCCGGGCTCTACTCGGCGATCAAGAGCGAGAAACGCACGGTGCTTTTCGGGGTAAGCCCGTTTGGAATCTGGCGTCCGGGCGTGCCTGAGGGAACGACGGCGGGAGTGGATGCCTACGGGTCGCTGGCTTGCGACGCGAAGCTCTGGCTGCAAAAGGGCTGGGTGGATTATTTGTCGCCGCAGTTGTATTGGACGAGTGATTCGCCGGGGCAGAGTTTTACGAAACTTTACGACTGGTGGAGCGAGCAAAACGCGACGGGCCGCCATCTCTGGCCGGGCATCGCCACCGAGCGGATCGGCGCGGGCCGCAACGCCGCCGAGCAGGCACGGCAGATCAACACGATTCGCCGGGGGCGCGGCGACGCGGGGCACATTCATTGGAGCAACAAATCGCTCATGCAGAATCGCGGCGGCATCGCGACAGCGCTGGCAAAGACGACTTACGCCACCCTCGCGCTCGTGCCGGCCTCGCCCTGGCTGGACCGCGACAAACCGTCGAAACCCGCGCTGGTTTCCAAGATCCAGGAGGGCTCGCATTATGTGGACTGGGGTGAGTCGCAGTCGAATGTGGCCAGCTACCTCGTGCAATGGCAGACAACGACCGGGTGGACGAGCCAAATCATCGGCTCAACGAACACGGGCGTCGCCTGGCCGAGCGGAAGCGATGTGGTGCGGTCGGTCGCCGTGCGCACGGTCAGCAGAACTGGCATCCTGAGCGACGTGGCCTGGCTGCAACGCTAGGCGCGCAGATAGTGCCAGCCGCGAAAGAGCCAGCGGCTGATTTCGTTGTAAACTTGATACGGGTAAGTCGCCAGGTAGCGGCGAAACGAGGAGAGCTTGAGCGATTTCCCGATTTGGATGGAGGACTTAAAGCCGGTCTCAGTCTGCGACGCGGGAAACGGGTAAATGTAGGCCGCGCTCAGGCCGAAGCACCATTCGCGATCCATGGCGTGGTCGATCGGGAGTCGCATCGGAATGAGCCCTTCGACCAGCGCTTCCGCGGCGCGGCGGTCCACGACGTAGGCACCGGTGCCCTTCAGCCGCCCAAAGCCGATGCAAATCTGGTAGTGGCCAAAAAGTTTCCCGATCACGGCGGGTTTGCCTCGGGAGAGACCGGTCAGGCGCAGAATGTTCCAGCTCCGGTGGTAATGCATCGCCTCCTGAATGGCGGCCTCGAAGTCGGGTTCGAGCGTGAGATCGTCCTCGGCGATGAGCGCGTAATCGTCCTCGCTCGTGAGAAATTCCCGCATCGCCTTCACGTGACTGAGATAGCAACCGACGTGACCCAGGCTCGTGGGGCGCCCGTGAAACCAGCGATAAAGTCCCTCCGAATACTCGGGAATCGGCAGTTGCAAGGCGTGGCCATTGACGCCGGAGACGCGGTGAATGTCGAACTGTGTGCCAGCAAACGACTGGGAAACAGATGCCCAGCGATCCGTCGCGGAGTCGAGATTGATGATGTAAGCGCGCACTACATTCTCTCCAAAATCTGGCGTTTCTTCGAGGTGTATTCGTCCTCGGTGATGATGCCGTCGTCGCGCAGTTGGTAAAGGCGGCGAAGCTGCTCGTCGAGCGGCAGGTGATTGATGCGCCGATCGCTGGAAGCGCCTAGGGAAATGCCTGCCTCGTCCAGCGCGTCCTTCGCCATGCCGCCCTGCATTCGCGACCACGGCTCCACATCGCGTCGTGCTTTTTCGGGGTCAAGAACGATGCCAGACCCCGCCGCGCCAGCCCTTCCCAAACCTGCTAAAATCATTCCCAAAACAATTAGCGCCATCCCGCCAAAACCGCGAATCGCCATGGAACGGCCAAAGTTCACACCCATGCTGAAGTCGCCAAAATGGAGTGCAAATGACACGAAGCAGGACGCAAAAATCAGCCCGCCCAATGTCGCCAAGCCGAGGCCCGTATAATAAACGCCCTTGCGTCGGGGTGAGAGCTGTCTGCGGGGTGTCATCGAAATGGAAGATGGGTCACGCACTTGGATTTGACGAGTCTTTCTCAGACGATCTCCACCGGGCATGGGGGCAGGGAATTGAGAAACGCCTTGCCGTATTGCTTGGTCAGAATCCGGTTGTCCAGCACGACGATGATCCCGCGATCCTGCTGCGTGCGAATGAGCCGTCCCACGCCCTGGCGGAATTTCAGGATCGCCTCGGGTAAAGAAAACTCCGAAAACGGATCGCCGCCTTGCGACTCGATGTGCTCTAGCCGGGCCTCGATCAGCGGGTGATCCGGCACCGCAAACGGCAGCCGCGTGATGACGACATTGCTCAGCGCCTCGCCGGGCACATCGACGCCCTGCCAGAAGCTGTCGGTGCCGAAAAGGACGGCGTTTCCAGTGGACTTAAACTCCTCCACGAGCCGGTGGCGCGGCATGCCCTTGCCTTGCACGAGGAAATTCCACTTCGATCTCGCGAAGTAGCCTTCCATTTTTTCCGCAAGCGACTGGAGCGTTTTGTAGCTGGTGAAAAGCACAAACGCGCGCCCGTTGCTGTGCTCGAGAAAATGCGCGATCCACTTTTGCAGCGCGTCCTCGTAGTCGGCATCGCGCGGGTCGGACATCTTTTTGACCACAAACACCTTCATCTGCTTCTCGTAGTCGAAGGGACTTCCAATCATCTCACCGGTCACGTCGTCAGCGCCCATGCGAGTCCGAAAGTAATCGAGGTCGCCGCGGCCCGTCGCCAGCGTGGCGCTGGTAAGAATGCACGAATTATTCTCCCGAAAAAACATCTGCCGGAGATGCGCCGAGAGGTCGATAGGCGCGGCGTTGAGTGCGATGGAAGTGCCGGCTTTCCCGGTTTTCTCCACCCAATACACGCTCTGCTCCGCCTGCTGGTTCAGGAAATCCGCGATGCCCAGCCGCGCGTCGCGCACCCGGCGGCCCATGTCCTGCAGCTCGGCCTTGGTCATGTCGTCATCGACCCGTTTCAGGCAATTCACGACGGCATTTTGCAAATCCGCCAGCGTGCTCGTGATCGTGTCCGCAACCAGTTCCGGATGGCGCACACGGTATTCGCGGCCCTTTTTGAAATCGCACGCTTCCTCGATGGAATCGAAAAACGTGTCCACTTGCTCGAAGGCCCGCGTCGATTGGCGCACGCCGTCGCCGTCGCCCAGAATCGTGAAAAGTCCCTTCTTCGTCTTGGCGTTGTAAAGCCGCTGGATCGCGTGCTTTAGGCCGTATTGCGAGACGCCGAGTCCGATATGTTTCGCGGCCACCGCCTCGACCGTGTGCGCTTCGTCGAGAATCAGAAAATCATTCGCAAATAGGAATCCGCTCTCCTTGTCGCCCAACTCTGCCGGCGAGCCGAGGAGCATGAAAAGAAGCGTGTGATTCATCACCACGACGTCGGCGGAGAGGAAGCGTTTGCGCGCCTGCTGGTAGAAACATTTCCCGTCGGCTCCGCACGATTTCGGCGTGCAAATATGCTGCTCGCTGCAGACGTGACTCCACACCTGGCTGTCCGGTTCGATGGAAAAATCCGAGAGCGTGCCGTCCTTCGTCGTCTGGCTCCAGGTCCAGATGCGTTTCAATTCCTCCTGCTCCGGCGAGGTGAAAAGTTCCCCGGCCTGCGACAGCGCACGCTCCAGCCGGCGCGGGCAAAAATAGTTGTGCCGGCCCTTCAGCAGAACCGCCTCAAACTCGTTTGGCAAAATCTTCTGCACCAGCGGGATGTCCTTATAAATCAACTGCTCCTGCAAATTGATCGTGTGCGTGGAAATGACCGCTTTTTTCTTCGCCTCCTGCGCGTAAAGCACGGCGGGAATGAGATACGCCAGCGACTTTCCCACGCCCGTGCCGGCCTCCACGATGAGGTGTTCCTGATTTTCTAACGCACCTGCGACGAGCGCCGCCATCTGTTGCTGCTCCTGGCGATGCTCGAAGTTTTTCGCCTTCGCCAGCAGACCCGTCGGAGAAAACATCCCGCCGACGCGTTCACCGAGGTCGCCGGGGATGTCTTCGCGAAGGGCAATCATTTGAGGACCGTCTCCATCGGCGAGAACCAGGGCGGCGTCAATCTGGGAAGACGTTCTTCCGGGAGCGCACGCGTCTCGCGTGTCCTTTGAGGTGTCTCGCCTCAAAGCTTTCTCCGCGAGAGGACTACTTACGAACAAAGCCCTTTCGTGAGACGCAAAAAAGGGAACACGCGAGACGCGTGTGCTCCCGGGGAATTGCCTCCGCCGTCTTTATGGAACCGAGTTGGCAATCTTCACATACCAGCGCTTGATCATGCCGACCGCTGGATAGATCGCCTCGTCGCGCTGCGCCACCGTCAGCGCGGGAGAACTCAAAGTCAGATCGTAGAGCATCTCGCTGATGTCGGAATTGGTGAAAATCACCCGCGGCGCCGGAACCGCCGCCGGTTTGCCGAGGGCAATGGTGAGAACGTCCGGCAGCTTCGCCAGATCGCGCGTTGGAAATACGAAAACCGGCGTCACACTGCGGCTGAAAGTCTGGAAAAAATGCGCGAATGCACCCTTCGGATTCGCCTCACTGGCCACACACGGGACTCCCAGCAGAGTGTCGTCGAGAATGAAAAACGCCACGGCGCGGCCATTGACCAGGGCGTCCTTCCGCGCGTCGTCGATCTGCGAAATGGGGAACGCACTCGCCGCCGAATACGTCGCCGCCGCGCTCGTGCGGGTCGATTGCAAGTCGGCGGCCATTTGAGTTAGATATTTATTGCCGGTGTTCACCACCAGATCGTGCGGAGTAAGCCCGGTCGGGTTCGCGGCCACGACGGGAGCGGGCGTCGCTGAGTCGAGTTGCGGTCGAACCACCTCCGCCGGAGCGGGCGTCGATTTCGGCAGGTAACGCGCCTTCAACGCGGGCGGTACATCGGCCAGCGGCACGCGCACAATGTCGCTGTCCGTGGTGAAAGTGAGTTGATTTCCTCGCACCTGCACATCGTGAACGTCGAAATATTTCTTGCCGGAAAGCGTGACGATGTCGATGGCCTGCGACGGCCAAACGGCCAGCAGGCAGACGCAAAGAATCAGGGGCAGTTTCATGGGAGTTGCATTGAAATGGGTGGGTCTTGACGCCGGTCGCGCCGCACGGTCTTCTATAATTGAATGCGCCGCTACTTCGAGATTTACCAGATGCTTTTTCGCAATTCACTGATTCGCGAGATGAATTTCAAGGCGAACTTCCTGCTCTGGATGGCGGTCGAGCTGCTCTGGTTCGTCGGCCAGATTTTTTTCATCGAAGTCCTCTTCAACTACGTGGACAAAATCGGCGATTGGTCGAAATGGCAGGTCGTGCTCCTCGTCGGAACGCATCAAATCATCGGCCAGCTTTTCCAAGCGTTTTTCTACACCAACCTCGCGAATCTGCCCGAACTCGTCCGCACCGGGAAACTGGATTTCCTCCTCCTGCAACCGGTGGATTCACAATTCATCGTCTCCACGAGCCGCTTCGGAGCCGACAGCGTTATCAACAGCCTGGTCGGCGTCGCGATCGTGATTTTTTCTCTCGTGAAACTCGGGATTCAACCCTCGCTCTGGCAGATTCTGGCCTACGCCGGGGCCGTCGTGTTCGGGATTGGCATTCATTATTCGATCATGTTTTCGCTGGCGACGGTCAGCTTTTGGATCGTGCGCGCGCAGGGCGTGATCCATGGGTATTACAACCTCTTCAACATCGCGCGCTATCCCGACGTGGTTTTTCGCGGGGTGTTTCGGGCGATTTTCAGCTTCGCGATTCCGGTGATCATCGTCGCGAACACTCCGGCTCGCGTCCTGATGAATCTCGGAAACACGCCCGCGCTTTTTCTCCAGCTCGCCCTCGCCTCGGGCACAGTGGTTGTCCTGAGCCGGCTCTTCTGGAAAGTCGCGTTGCGCCGTTACTCGAGCGCGAGCTCCTAGATTTTGTCGATGTCCGCGATCCGGTTTCCGCCGGTCAGTGCGGTGAATTTCTGAAAAATCCGCTTTGGCAGCGTCTGCCCGGATTCTTCCAAGGCCAGTTCGTCATGCGATTCCAGCTTGGCGCTTTCCCAAGCGGCGGGAAAGCCGGGCGACTTTTCCACGAGCCGTTTTTCCGCCCGCGCATAGATCTCCAACTCGCGCTGGAGCCGTTTCTCGGGAGTCTGATTCAACTCAGAAATCTTGATGCGCAGGTTTTCGTTCTGCTTCCGAAGCGACTCCAACTCGGCTTTGAGTTTCGCCGATGAGGCGGCCTCGATCTCCATTTTCTCGCCGAGCATCATCTTGAATTTATTCCGCTCATTGCGGGCGACGCGGGCGTTGTTCCAGGCCATCAGCGCGAAAATCAAGCCGAGCAAAAGCCCGCTGCCGAAGACGCAGAGATAAAAGGGAAACGTATTGACCGCAGGCATGGTGCGTGGATGGGCCGCTTAGTCAGCCTGCGCGGAAGTGTTCGGAGCAGCCGGTGCAGGCGTCGGCACCGCCGTGCCGGGGTTGCGAATGACGATGCCGTCCACGTCCTGACCTTCAGGATGTTGGGGCGTGTGTTTTTCCGATTCGGGCAGGGGAATGCTGTCGATGTTATTCAGCATCGCCTGATCCACGGGAGCGTCGCCGGTGTCGATTTGGGGTACGTACAAATCCTGCGGATTCGCCGCGGGCTGGACGGGAATGGCGGGTTGCGCGCTGGCGAGAATCTCCGATTCGCTGGCGATGCAGGCGGCGGGAATGAAGCCGCGCTGGCCACTGGCGATCTGCACGAGGGCGTTGCGGCCGTTGTTGCTGAGGACTTTCACCGGAGTAAACCGGGGCAGGGTAATGGAGTGATCGTTCGCACTGCCGCGCTGACGGCTGCCGCCCACGAGCGGAGTCTGCAACCCGGCAAACTGCGGCACATCGACCCGGACGACGGGCTGAAAAATGGCCGCATCGGTGGAGATGCGCATCTGCTCGGGATTGCGGCCAAGCTCGTCGGCTTTCTTTTTGTCCGAGAGATTTGCCGCCATTTTGGAGACCGTGGAGCAGCCGGTAAAAGAGAGGGCTGCGGAAAGCAGGACCAGAGAAAGGAAGCGATGTTTCATAAGCCAGAATCGAGCCGCGCAGAGTTTATCATAGTTCAAGCTATCGTCGAGCAATTTTAAGGCCACGTGTGGAGCTTCTTCACTCAGCTGCGAATGGAACGGGGAGCGCGCATGGGAAAACTTAATGTTGCCGAAAAGCGCATTTTGAGCCACTTTAGCCGCTTCCTTGCCATCAGGGAAAAACCCTCATTTCATTAAAACACCATGTTTAAGAACGATAAACTTCAAGCTGTCATCCTCATAGCTTTAATCGCCATTCAAGTCGCGGGTGTCTTCGCCCTGCTGCATCATTTCCAGCTCTTCTACCTCGCGATCATGATCCCGATTTATGCTTGGGGCTGCTTCAGCACGACACTCTATTTGCATCGTTATCTGACTCATCGCGGAATGGAAATGCCGGAATGGCTGAAGTTTTTCTGGGCCATGGGCTCGGCGGTTTGCCTTTCCGGCGATCCGGTAACCTGGGTGGGCGACCATCGTTATCACCATCTCAAATCCGACACCGATGAGGACATTCACAGCCCGCTCCATGGCTTCCCTTATGCGCATATGATGTGGCTCGTTCGGAAACCGGAGAGCTTCCGCCTGCGCTCTCTGCGTTATGCTTCGGACGTTCGCAAGATCTGGTATTGCAAGATTCTGGAAACCCCGATGTTTTACGTCGTGCCCCATATTCTTGTGGCGCTGACCCTTTATTTCACCCTTGGTGGCGCTGGTTTGCTCTGGTGTCTCTATTTTCCCATGCTGGTGCTTTATAACTTCACGTGGGCAGTGAATTCCATCTGCCACATGCCGAGCCTCGGCTATCGTACGCACGAAACCACCGACGCCAGCCGCAATAACTTCTGGGTTGGCCTCGGTTCCTTTGGCGAGGGCTTCCATAACAATCACCACGCCAAGCCGAAATGCGCCGCGCACGGTCTGCAATGGTGGGAAATCGACGCCACCAAATACCTCATCTGGACCCTCGAAAAACTCGGCCTCGCCTGGCAAGTGGCCTGGCCAAAAACTGAGACCGCTGAGTCCGAGACAGAGGTCGTTTCCATTCCCACCCAAGCCACCGCGCTGCTGGCCAAGGTCATGGAACCGGGCCAAAAACTGGCTTCCGAATAAGCTGCAACTCGAATCTAAAATTTTACAAACAGGCGATTCCGATGGGAGTCGCCTGTTTTGTTTTTCGGATGAGACAATTTCAAGTTGCCAGCAAGGGGAAAGAGCGTAGTTTCTCGGCCCCTTGCAAAGGCAGGGGAACACTTTCCCGCGTGTGCGAGACGGTGTGTTGAAATGTTAAAAACAAGGCAACCGTGGCAGGAAGAAAGCAAATGTTATGATTGAAATGAAGGACCTGATCGCGAAATCCATGCGTGATTTCCGCGAAGGCAGTATTGTCAAAGGCCGCATCCTCGAGATTCGCAACCGCGAAGTGCTCGTCGATATTGGCTACAAATCCGAGGGCGTGATTCCCTCATCCGAGTTCGATGACGTTGAAAGTCTCGAAGTCGGCGAAGAAGTCGAAGTGCTCCTCGAGCGCCTCGAAAACGACGAAGGCATGGTTATCCTCTCGAAGGCCAAAGCCGCTTATCGTCAGAACTGGGAAAAAATCGTCAAAGTGTTTCACGGCGACGGTCTCATCAAAGGCAAAGTCCGCTCCGTCGTTAAAGGCGGCCTCATTGTTAATATCGGCGTCGAGGCGTTTCTACCCGGCTCCCAGATCGACATCATTCCTCCCAAGGATCTCCAGCAATTCGTGGGCAACACCTACGACTTCAAAATTGTCAAAATCAACGACGACCGCAAAAACGTCGTTCTTTCCCGTCGCGAACTCATCGAGGCCGAACGCAGCGAACAGCGCGCGAAATTCCTCGGCGAAGTCGCCATCGGCTCCACCGTCGTGGGCAAGGTCAAGAACCTCACCGACTTCGGCGCGTTCATCGACCTCAACGGCATGGACGGCCTCCTGCACATCACCGATATGACTTGGAGCCGCCTTAACCATCCTTCCGAACTTCTCAAAGTCGGCCAGGAAATCGAAGTCGTCGTTCTCGACATCAACAAGGAAAAAGAGCGCGTCTCGCTCGGTCTCAAGCAGACCCAAAACAATCCTTGGGACAAAATCGAAGAGCGTTTCCCCACCGGGGCTCGCATCAAGGGAAAAATCACCAACCTCGTTCCTTACGGCGCATTCGTGCAGATCGAAGAGGGCGTCGAAGGCCTCATCCACGTCTCCGAACTCTCCTGGACCAAACGCATTGCCCGTCCATCCGACGTGCTTACGATCGGACAGGAAGTCGAAGCCGCCGTTCTCGGCGTCAACAAAGACGAGCAGAAAATCTCGCTCGGCCTGCGTCAGCTCGAGCCAAATCCATGGGACGAGATCGAACAGCGCTACATCATTGGCAAGCAAGTCAAAGGCAAGGTCCGC
Source organism: Chthoniobacterales bacterium (assembly GCA_039930045.1). Taxonomy (NCBI): domain Bacteria; kingdom Pseudomonadati; phylum Verrucomicrobiota; class Spartobacteria; order Chthoniobacterales; species Chthoniobacterales bacterium. The sequence continues at coordinate 33,857 of JBDSQB010000010.1, forward strand.
AACACCACCGCTTATGGCGCGTTTGTGGAGCTTGAAGAAGGCATCGACGGCATGGTTCACGTGTCCGATCTCAGTTGGACTCGCAAGATCAATCACCCAAGCGAAATGCTGAAAAAGGGCGACGAAATCGAAGCCGTCGTCATCGACATCGACAAAACCAACCAGCGCATCAGTCTCGGCATGAAGCAACTGGAGAACGATCCTTGGAAGGAAATCGACACCCGTTACAAGATCGGCGATCTCGTCAAAGGCAAAGTCACCAAACTCGCCAGCTTCGGAGCCTTCGTGGCTCTCGATGGCGACATCGACGGCCTCGTCCACATCTCGCAACTTAGCGAAGACCACGTGGCCAAGGTCAAGGACGTCATCAAAGTGGGCGACGAAGTCGAAGCCCGCGTCATCAAGGTGGACAAAGCCGAGCGCCGCATCGGTCTCTCGATCAAGGCTGCCAACTACAGCGACGAAGAGCTCAAGCGCGAGAGCGAAGCCTTCGACAACATGCGTCCCGGCGAAGACATGGTCGGCCTCGAACAAGCCTTCGCGGCTGCCGAGGAAGAGTATCGTCCCGGCGACAACAAGAAAAAATAGAGTCCGCTCTAACTCGAATCAAAAAAACCGGACCTGCGCAAGTGGGTCCGGTTTTTTGTTGTCCATAACGATGGAACTCGCCTGCAAAACGGCCACGTTTCGATAAACTGATCGCGTGCCTGCGCTTCACCTTTCTCCAGCCGACGCCCGGCGATTTCAGCGGCACGCCGTGCTTCTCGACGCCCCGGCTGCGGACTTGGAGAGTGTTCTCACTCACCACGGCTTCATCCAGATCGACCCGATCAATGTCTGCGGGCGAATGCACGATCTCATTTTGCGAAACCGCGTCGCCGATTACCGCGAGGGCGACCTCATGCGCCACTTGCACGGCACCCAGCCGCTGCCTGCCGAGGAGCGCACCGCCTTTGAGCATCATCTGCCGCACAGCAACAACCTCGCCGCACTGCCCGTTTCCGCGTGGCCGTTTCTGCAATCCGCCATGCGCCAGCGCACCGAATACGAGAGTGCCTGGTCGGGAAAATTGGACGAGCGCCAGACGGAGCTCGCGCCGCAGATTCTGGCCGAACTCGCCGCGCGCGGGCCATTTGCCTCAGACTCGATTGCAAACAAGGAACGCGACGCGCACGGCTGGGGAACTCACGCCACACTCGCCAAAACCACGCTGCACAAACTCTTCTTTCACGGTCGTATCCTCATCTCTCGACGGGAAAATCAGCGGCGACTCTACGACCTCCCCGAGCGCGTGCTGCCCGCTGCCATCCTCGCCCGACCCGAGCCGTCGCCGACGGAAACGGCCCGTTGGATCACTTTGCTCAAGCTCCGTCAATGGCGTCTGACTCCGCTCTTGCGGGCCGAGATTCCACTGGTTGCAGACGATATTCAGGAAATCGCCGTGGACGGATGCCCACCGCTCTTTTGCCTGAAAAGCGACCTCCCGCTGCTCGACCTCGCCGCTGATCCGAGTTCCATTCCACTCTTGCTCGCGCCGCTCGATCCGCTCATCTACCACCGGCGCGTCACCCGCAGCCTGTGGGACTTCGACTACACTTGGGAAGTCTATGTGCCTCCGGAGAAACGCGTCCGCGGCTACTACGCGCTGCCCGTGCTCGCAGGGCTGGAGCTGGTCGGCCACATCGATCCGAAAGCCGACCGGAAAGCAAAAAAACTGGCCATTATCCACCGTTCCTTGCGCCGGGGTTACTCCGCCGCTCCCGCCGTCCGCGAGCTCGCCCGTTTTCTCGGATTGAAATAAAGATTCGCATCCCGCCGCCCGTTCTGGAACGAATAGATTCCACTTACAACCCAATCATTATGAAACAAAAAGCATCCGCCATCTGGCAGGGCAGCCTCAAGGAAGGCACCGGCACCATCTCCACCGCATCCGGCGCACTCGTCGGCAAACCATATTCCTTCAAAGCCCGCTTCGAGGCCGAAAACGGCGAGGCAGGCACCAATCCCGAGGAACTCATCGGCGCCGCTCATGCGAGTTGCTTCTCGATGGCATTCTCCATGATTTTGGGCGGAGCGGGATTCACTCCTGAAAAAATCGAAACCACCGCCACCATCACACTGGAGCAAAAGGACGGCGGCTTTGCCGTGACCGCGAGCCATCTTGATCTGACTGCCACCGTTCCCGGAATCGACGACGCGAAATTTCAGGAATGCGCGGGCCAAGCCAAAGCCGGCTGCCCGATTTCAAAATTGCTCAACGCGACCATCACGCTCAACGCGAAACTGGCTTAAGACGCCTTAAGCCGTCAGCGCTGCGACCGCTTTCTCCAGCGAGGCCACGTCGGAAATTGAAATCACCGGCGTGTCCTTGCGGATACGGTTGACCAAACCGGCGATCACCGCGCCGGGACCGAGTTCGAGAAACAGATCGACCTTCAACTCGTCCAGCAGGTAGGTGATCGACTCCGTCCAGCGCACGCTGCCGGTGACTTGCTCAGCCAGCGTTTCGCGAATGCGCCCTGGCTCCGTCACCGCCGCCGCGTCCACATTGCAGACCACCGGCACCGAGGGCACATTCATCGTCGTCGCCGCCAGCGCGGTGGACAATTTCTGATACGCCGGCTCCATCAGCCGCGAGTGAAACGCGCCCGCCACATTCAGCGTCGTCGCCCGGCGCACGCCCGCTTCCTTGGCCATCGACACCGCCAGCGCGATCTTCGACGCCTCGCCCGAGAGCACGATCTGACCCGGACAATTCAAATTTGCCACATCCACATCGGTCTGCGCGGCGAGCGAGCGCACATCGTTTTCCTCACCGCCGATCATCGCCGCCATGCCGCCGTTCGTGCTGTTGCAGGCTTCCTCCATGAAACGGCTGCGCTGGGCCACGAGTTCCAGTCCAGTCGGAAAATCAAACGTCCCCGCCGCGCAATGCGCTGTAAATTCCCCAAGCGACAACCCCGCTGTCGCGACAAAAGTCAGGTCCGGCACCCGCTGCAGCAGTGCGCTCAGACAAGCGATCCCATGAACGTAAAGCGCGGGCTGACAGACCGAGGTGCGGGTCAATTCCTCCGCCGGACCGGTGAAAGCGATCTGACTCAACGGAAAAGCGAGCCGTTCATCCGCCTCATTGAAGAGTGCCTGGACAATGGGAAAGGCGGCGGCGAGGTCCTGGCCCATGCCGACGGCCTGGGCGCCTTGACCGGAAAAAAGGAGGGCAATGCGTTTGGTGGAGGTATTCATAATTGGAAGAAAGATTCTGCCGTGACCGTGGTGTGTTTGGCAAATGTTTCGAGCGTCTCACCGCGCGCGGCAGCGAGAGTTTCTGCGACGAGCCGGGTGTGAGCCGGTTCGCAGCGCTTTCCGCGAAACGGGACCGGGGCCAGATACGGACAGTCGGTCTCGACCATGAATTGACCCGGCTGCAACGCCCGTGCAGCGGTGCGCATGTTTTCGCCATTCTTAAACGTCGCGATGCCGGTAAAGGAAACGAGATGCCCCATGTCGATCACCTGCCGGAGCCGATCCAGGTCCTCGCCAAAACAGTGAAAAACCGCCCGAATCTGGCTGCCATATTCCGCGAGAATGGCCACGGTATCGTCCCAAGCCGCGCGCTGGTGAATGACCACATTCAAATGAAACTCCGCCGCCAGCTCCAGTTGCTGACGGAAGAAAACTGCCTGCCGCACCTTCTGTTTGTCCGTCTCGTTGCGATAATAATCCAATCCGGTTTCCCCAATAGCCGCGATGCGATGGCTGGCCGCCATTTCCCTCAAACTCGACTGAAAATCATCCGGCTCCTCATCGACCGCATTCGGATGCATCCCGATGACCGGAAAAATTTGCGGGTGCATTTCCGCCAGCCCGATCACCGCCCGGCTGCTCTCGAGTCCGGTCGCAATGCTCACCATCCGAGTCACACCCGACTCCGCCGCGCGTGCCAGAATCTCCAAAAAATCCGGCGCAAAATCCGGGTAATCCAGATGCGCATGAGTGTCGATCAGCATGACTCACCATTGAATGACCGAGCTGGCCCAGGTGAGGCCGCCGCCGAAGACGACTAACAGGACGTAGTCGCCTTCTTTCATGCGGCCGGAGCGGTTGGCCTCGTCTAGCGCGATGGCGACGGCGGCTGCGGAGGTGTTGCCGTATTTGTCGAGGTTTACGAAGAAGCGGTCCATGGGGAGTTTCATTCGGTCGGCGATGGCCTCGATGATGCGAATGTTGGCCTGATGCGGGATGACGCAGGCGATCTGGTCGGTGGTGATGCCGGCCTCGTCGAGCGCGGTGGTGGCGGCGCGGAGCATGGCGGTGACGGCTTGTTTGTAGGTCTCCTTGCCGTTCATCTTGATGGTGTTCAGATGCGCGTCGAAGTTCTCGGGCGTGACGGGACAGGCCGAGCCACCGCCGGGCATGATGAGGATGTCGGAGTAGTTGCCGTCGCTGCCCATGTCGGTGCTGAGGATGCCGTGGGTGCCCTCGCGGGATTGCAAAATGGCTGCGCCCGCGCCGTCGCCGAAGAGCACGCAGGTGTTGCGGTCGGTCCAATCGACGCAACTGCTCAGTTTGTCCGCACCGATGACGAGGATGGTCTCGTAGGTGTGGTTGCAGATGAATTGCTGGGCGACTTCAATACCGTAGAGGAAGCCGGAGCAGGCGGCGGAAAGGTCGAAGCAGGCGGCATTTTTTGCGCCGAGTTTCTTTTGCACCCAGCAGGCGGTGGCGGGGAAAAACGTGTCGGGCGTGACCGTGGCCACGATGATCATGTCGATCTCTTCAGCGGTGACCCCGGCCTGTTCCATCGCGCGCTGGGCTGCGGAAACGCACATGTCGCTGGTCTGTTCGCCGTCGGCGGCGATGCGGCGTTCCTTGATGCCGGTGCGGCTGACGATCCATTCGTCGGAGGTCTCGACGAGTTTTTCGAGCTCGGCGTTGGTCAGGATTTTCTCGGGAACATAACTGCCGGTTCCGACGATGGAGACGGGCCTACGGGGCTGAATGGGACGCAGCTTCATGAGGTGTGGCGAAACGCGCATCGTAAGCGGCGATCTGCTCGACAATGTGCGGATTTACTTTGTGGGAAACAGATTCCACTGCAACTCGAATCGCATTTTTCATCGCACGCGGGCTGCTCGATCCATGGGCGATGATGACGATGCCATTGACGCCGAGGAGCGGACTGCCGCCGTATTCGTCGGGGTCGATGCGTTTTTTCAGGGCGCGGAAGGCTCCTTTCGCCAGATAAGCGCCGGCCATGCGAATGGGGCTTTTCACGAGTTCGTGCTTGAGCCACGACATGATGGCGACAGCGATGGATTCGCAAGTTTTCAGGACGACATTGCCGACAAAGCCGTCGCAGACGACGACTTCGACGGGGTCTTCAAAGAGATCGTGGCCCTCGACATTGCCCCGGAAATTGAGGCCCGACTGCTTCAACAACGGGAAAACTTCCTTGGTGAATCCAGTGCCTTTCGTATCTTCGCCGCCGATCGACATCAGGCCGACGGACGGGTTTTCGTAGCCGAGAACGTGCTTGGAATAAACCGAGCCCATGATGCCGTATTGGAGCAAATGCATCGCCTTGGGATCGGGATTCGCCCCGGCGTCTATGATGAGAAAAAGGTTGGTCTCCGTCGGCATGACGGTGGCGATACCGGGACGATCCACGCCGGGCAATGTGCGGAGTTTGATCTGTGCGGCGGTGACGACCGCCCCGGTGTGACCCGCCGAGACGAAGGCGTCGGCGTGGCCGGATTTCACGAGTTCCATTGCTCTCGCTAAGGAGGAATCTTTCTTTTTCCGCACCGCGTCGAGCGCGGCATCGGTCATCAGGACGACTTCCGTGGTGTGCAAAAACTCGATGCGCGGATCGGAGAATTTTTGTGATTCGAGTTCCAGTCGAATGGCGGATTCATCGCCGACCAGATAGAGTTTTTCAATTTCAGGAAACTCCTGAAGCGCCTGAATGGCTCCAGCGATTTCATTTTTTGGGGCAAAGTCGCCGCCCATTGCGTCGAGGGCAACCTTCATTCGAGTAACATCCTATTCTTCAACATAAACAAAACGAGATGCCAGTGAATCAAATCACAGTGGCATCTCGCAAGATTGGAATGTGGCTCGTGGCTCAGCCCTCGATGGTGAGGACTTGGCGGCCGTTGTAGTAGCCGCAGGAGGCGCAGGCAATGTGGGATGGCTTCCGGCTGCCGCACTGGCCGCATTTGCCGAATTGAGGGGCATGCCAGCGGTTGGCCGCACGGCGGGTGCGCAAGCGCATTTTCGAGGTTTTACGTTTTGGAACTCCCATGTTAACTCCTTGGTCTAATCTGTAATTGGTCTAAAGCGTCCCACGCCTTGGGAGCGTTGGACGTAATTGGTTCGTCGGTTAAATTGATTTCTACCGAAGTCAGACGAACGCCGGGGCAAATCGTCTGGCCATCCCAATCGCAATGCGGGTGGGTCGGAAGGGCCAGCAATATGTCCTCCCTCATGGCGGGCGTCAAGTCGATCATTTCGGGTCCGGTGAGTTCCATTTGCGTGGCAAATTCATCAAAGTGAAATGTCCGCTCAAACTTCTGCAAGCAGCGCACACATTCCATTTCCAATCCCACGGAAAGCTGGCCCGTGGCAAAGAGCCCGCCTTCCGACAATCCGACGTCAATCGAGTAATGCACCGGCGAGACCGGTTTGATCAAATCCTCGGCGTTCAGCTCTAAAATATCACGATCCTCATCCCCTTCGAGATGGAGACCCTCCGGCGGTATTTGGTTGAGATGGACTTTCATAATGCAGCTAATTTCTGGCAGAAAACGGGAAACGCCAGTCAGGAATTTATCCGATGGAGCTGACGGCAAATTTCCGGGTCAGCGCCTGTAGGACGACTTTGGGCACGAAATGCGAGACATCGCCGCCGAGCCGGGCCACTTCCTTCACGATTCGCGAGCTTATGTAGGTGTAATCCTCTTTCGGAGTCAGGAAAATCGTCTCGAACGAGGCCTCCAGCTTGCGATTCATCAGAGCCATTTGGAACTCGAATTCAAAATCCGACACCGCGCGGAGTCCGCGAACGACGGCCACCGCTTTTTCCTCGCGCACCAGATCGACCAGCAACCCGTCGAAACGCACCACACGCACGTTTCCGAGATGGCTCGTGCATTCGCGGATGAGTTCCACCCGTTCCTCCATCGAAAAAAGCGGGCCTTTCGAGCGATTGAAAGCCGCCGCTACGATAATTTCATCGAAAAGATGCGCCGCGCGCTCCAGCACATCCAGGTGACCAAACGTCATTGGATCGAAACTCCCGGGGTAAATCGCTTTGCGCACGCCAGCGACTCTGCGCTTCTCCGCAGACTTCGGAAATAAAAAAATGGCTACTCCAGATATTTTGCCAGCGATTCGCGTAGCGCGGTGCGCGCGCGGAAGAGCAGACTTTTCACGCCGGGCACGGTCTGTTTTAGCACGATGGCCATTTCTTCGTAGGGCATTTCCTCATAGCGTCGCAGGATGATCGCCATGCGCTGCTGCTCGGGTAAAGCGTCGATGGCCGACTGAATCGCCGACATTTTCTCCGCGTCGAGCAACTCGGCGGAGGGAGTTTTTTGCTGGTCGTCGCGCATTTCGTCGTCCACCGAATCCTGCAAATCCGCCCGGGTCCGACGGCGTGATTCATTGAAAACCAGATTCCGCACAATGGTGTAGAGCCACGTGGTAAATTTCGCACTCGGCTGGTAGCGACCTGATGATTTCCAGACGCGGACAAAGACTTGTTGTGCCAAATCCTCCGCCTCGCGCTCCGAGCCAAGCATCCGCACAATCGTCCCATAAACGCGATTTTGATGACGCTCAATTAGTTCCCGCATTGCCGACTCATCACCCGACGCGATCAGGCGCATGAGAGCCAGATCGCGCTCATTTTCGATGTCGGGCAGGGCAGGGGAACTCACCAGCGACAACGATGTTCCGATCCTCGGCAGGGCACAAGTCATTCCCATTTGGAACTGCGCGTCGGCGGGAAAGTTGCGTCCAGATTCGAGTCGCACTCGGATGTCTTCTTGAATAAACCCCGGATTGTGAAAACTTTCACAAAGTCCATGCACGCCTTTTTCGACCGACTCCTTCCTGCCAATCTTCGGCCCATTTTTGCCAAAGTCGTCGAAGGCGTCCGCATCAGCGACCAGGACGCGCTCACCCTCTACGCCTCCAACGACCTCCAGGCCATCGGCCTCATCGCCGATCATGTGCGCCGTCAGAAGAATGGAAGTCGCGCCTCCTACATTCTCAATCGCTACATCAATTATTCGAATCTCTGCATCCTCTCCTGCCAGTTCTGCGCCTTTGCCGCGAGGAAACGCGACGCGCACGCCTTCGAGATGGCCATCCCCGAAGTCATCGCCAAAACGAAGGAAGCGCTCGCCCAGGGCATCACCGAGATTCACATGGTCGGCGGTTTGCATCCCACTTTGAAGGGCGACTGGTATCTCGAACTCCTCAGTTCGCTGCGCGCACTCGACCCCGACTTGCATCTAAAAACCTTCACCGCCATCGAGATCCGCCACCTTGCGCAGCGCGTTTTTAAGAAATCCATCCGCGAAACGCTGGAACTCCTCCGCGAAGCCGGTCTCGGCTCGCTCACTGGCGGCGGCGCAGAAATTTTCGACCCCGAGATTCGCGACCAGATCTGCCGCGGCAAAGAATCCGGCGCCGAATGGCTCGAAGTCCATCGCACCTGGCACGAAATGGGCGGGCGTTCGACTTCCACCATGCTCTTCGGTCACCTCGAAACGTCGGCGCACCGGGTCGACCACCTCCGCCAGCTCCGCGAACTCCAGGACGACATCGGCGGCTTCACCGGCTTCGTCCCGTTCGCCTTTGTCCCAGAAACCACCGAGATGGCCCACATTCCACCCGCCACCGCCTTTGACGAACTCCGCAACCTCGCCGTCAGCCGCATCTACCTCGATAATTTCGACCACATCACCGGCTACTGGATTGCAATGGGACTCCCGCTTGCGCAGCTCTCGCTGAACTACGGCGTGGACGACCTCCACGGCACGATTATGGAGGAAAAAATCTTCCACATGGCCGGCGCGACCACCCCGCAATCGCAGACCGTGAAAACCATGGAAAAAACCATCCGCGAAGCCGGCTTCGAGCCGTTTCAACGCGACAGTTTTTACAACGCCATCGAGGACTTGGCACCCGCTTAAACGACGAAAATCAGTGAGGCACAGCCTCTCTAACGAAATTCAGCGGAAATGATTTTCCCGATCTCTGCGATCACGGCGTCTTTTTCATCGCCGCTGGCTTGGGAGCCGGAGGAATAGGCGGCGATCACAAGGGGTTTCCGACCCGGAATCCAGACGATGGCAATGTCATTGGAAGCCCCATTTTCGCCGGAACCCGTCTTGTCACCCACTTTCCAAGTCGGATTGAGCCCGGCACGCAACTTCTTGGCTCCAGTCTGGCAACCCACCATCCAATCGGTGAGATGCTGGCGGGATTGGGCGGAAAGAATGTCACTGGTAAGCAGTTTCGCCAGCGTCTGCGCCATGGCGACCGGAGTAGTGGTGTCGCGCTCGTCGTCGGGCAGATTCGTGTTGAGCGTCGGCTCGTTGCGATCCAGCCGCGTCGCTTGGTCACCAATCGAGCGCAGATATTTCGTCAGTCCCGCCGGGCCGTCGATCGTGGCGAGGAGCAGATTGGCCGCCGTGTTATCGCTCCACTCGACTGCTGCCTGGCAAAGATCGGCCACCGACATTTCGCCTTTCGCGATGTGTTTGCCCGTCACAGGCGCGTAGGAAAGAAGGTCGGAAGAACCGTAAGTGATCTTCCGCGACAGATTCTCCTGACCCGCATCGACCCTGGCCAGCACCGCAGCCACAAGCACCACTTTGAACGTGCTGGCCATGGCAAAACGCTCATCACCTCGATGGCTAAAAACTTGGCCCGTTTCCGTATCCAGCACCGCCACTCCGAGCCGGCTCGCGCTCTTTTCTTCGAGTTCGATCAGACTCTGTTCAAAGCGCTTCTCATCCGCCGCTGGCAACGACAGACAGCTCGATAAGAGAAGAAATAGGAAGGTCAAAAGCCGCATGATCATAGGATGACTGTAGCTCATCCTATGAATGCTCAACCGCGAATCGCCCAGCGGAGTTTGGCGGAGGTGGAGCGGGGATTCGCGTGCTGCTCCTGTGGGCTGGCGCGGATGACGGTGCGGCAGATTTCACTGTAACTCCCGTCGGCCAGACCGGCTTTCAAGGCGTGTTTCACCCGACGATCTTCGCCGGAATGAAAGGTGAGAATCGCCACCCGCGCGCCGGGGTTGAGGACAAACGGGAGGTTCCGCAAAAACGTGTCGAGCGCGGAAAATTCCTCATTCACCGCGATCCGGATCGCTTGAAAAACCCGGCGCACAGTCGCATCCAACTCGGCGGCCTTGGCGGCAGCGGCGATCTCGGAGCGGAGTTGCAGTGTGGTCTCGAATTTCCGACCGGCGAGTCGGCTCGCAATCGACTCTGCGTGAGGTTCGTCGGCGTTCTCGCGGAGCGCATCGGCCAGTTTGGCGGTGTCGATTTTCTCCAGCCATTGCGACGCGGAAAGTCCGCGGCCCGGATTCATCCGCATGTCGAGCGGACCGTCGAATTTCACGGAAAACCCCCGCTGCGGATCGTCGATTTGCATCGAAGACAAACCCAAATCGGCCAGCACACCATCGACGCCATTCCACCCTAACTCGCCTGTAATTTTCGCCAGCCCAGCGTAGTTGCTCTGGCGGATAATCAAGCTGGATTCGTCGAAACCCAATGCCCGCAAGCGCGCCTCCGTCTTCGGTTGCTCGATTGGATCGAGGTCGAGCCCGAGCAACACGCCACCCGGCTGCAGACGCGGCAAAATCGCACTCGCATGACCACCAAAACCCAGGGTCGCATCGACAAATTTCTTCCCCGGCTGCGGCTGCAACACCTCCAGAATTTCATCCACCAGGATCGGGCGGTGCGCTCCGGCGGGCGTCTTGCCCGACTCCAAAACCTTGGCCAGCGTCTCGGCGTCGCCACGGTGCTCCTTGTATTTTTCCTCGAAACGGCGCGGATTTTTTCCGCTGTATCGCACGCGGCGTTTATGGGGTAAATCTGGCATCCCGCAAAGTATCGCCCGAGTTCCATGTCCACCTCACGCAAAATCATCGTCATCGGCGGGGGAGCCGCGGGTTTTTTCGGAGCCATTGCGGCGGCAGAAAATGGCGCATCGGTCACGTTGCTGGAGCGCGGTTCGCACTTTCTCTCGAAGGTGCGCATCTCGGGCGGCGGACGTTGCAATGTGACTCATGCCTGCTTCGATCCGCGCGAACTTTCGACGCGTTATCCGCGCGGTGGACGGGCGCTGATCGGGCCATTTAATCGTTTCCAATCGCGCGACACGATGGAGTGGTTTGAAAGCCGGGGCGCGGCGTTGAAGATCGAGAACGATGGACGCGTTTTCCCCGTCAGCGACTCCTCGCAAACGATCATCGACACGCTGATGAATGCCGCGCAAAACGCCGGAGTCGTCTGCCGCCTGCATGGCGATGTGACTCGACTGAAAAAAAACGCGGGCGAGTTCCATGCGACTCTGGCGAATGGCGAAATTTTAGTTGCCGACAGAGTTTTGCTGGCAGCCGGAGGAACGCGAGCCGCCAGTGTGGGAAAACTGGCAGCGGAGTTAGGTCACACTCTGGCCTCGGCGATCCCGTCGCTGTTCACCTTTGAAATTCACGTCCCGTGGTTGCGCGATATTCCGGGCGTGGTTGCGGAAGTCGAGGCCAGCATTCCGGCTGTCGGATTGCGCGAACGCGGGCCGATGTTAGTCACGCACTGGGGCGGCAGCGGACCGTCGATTTTGCGGTTGTCGGCCTGGGGTGCCCGCGGTTTGGCGGAGCTGGATTATCAGTTTCCGTTGTTCATCAACTGGCTCGGCGGCGCGAGTCGCGAGGATATTTCCAATCGACTAACATCGTTACGCGAGAAACATCCGGCCAAGCAAGTAACCGGACTTCCGCCCGCGCCTTTGCCTGCCCGGCTTTGGGAAAAACTAACCTCGCTGGCAGAGGTCGCGCCGGGGACGACTTGGAATCGACTCCCGCGTGCGCAGACGCAGAAACTGATCGAACTGCTCCATCGCACCGAACTGCCGGTGACGGGCAAAAGCCTAAACAAGGACGAATTCGTCACGTGCGGCGGCGTGGTTTTGCCCGAGGTGGATTTCCGCACGATGGAGAGCCGCGTGTGTCCCGGACTCCACTTGGCCGGGGAAATCCTCGACATCGACGGCATCACCGGCGGTTACAATTTTCAGGCGGCCTGGACGACCGGCCATATCGCTGGAACCGCGCTGGCGGCGACGAGTTAGGGAGCTTTCGGCGCGGTGTTGGGGTAGGCGGCTTTTACACGCTGCATCTCCGCGGCGCTGATCGGCAGGACCGAGCCGTGGCGAAATTTGTAGGGGAAATGGGCCTCCGTCAGCGCGGTGAACTGACCGGCCTTCAAGTCCTTCGTGACGTAGGGCTGATAGCCCTGGCCGCGGCTGTAATAATCGAGGAGCAGGCACCATGTCGCGGGCTGGCCAGGTTGAGCGGCGGGCTTCATCACGAAGCAAGTGGGGCCTTCGTAACCGCGCAAAGTGCCAAGTGAGAATGACGATTGCTCAGTCCACGGTCCCATGACTTTGGTGCTGGTCTCGGCGATGATGGCCTTGGATTTTTCGTCCTTGGAGAAACGATAATACTGGCCGTTTTCGCGGACGATGGTGGTGTCGATGATGTCGCTCTCTTTTTCGATGTAGATGAAGGGCTTGCCGAAGGTGATGAAATCCGTGGTGCGCGCCGCCCAGATGCGGTGCTTGGCGAAGTGGTCGCTGCCAGTTTTCGACGCCCAGAAGACGAGGTAATCCTTCGTTTCTGGATCATAAACCGCCTCGGGTGCCCAGGTGCAGCCGGCGTCCCCGGGAGCGACCGGCACGAGGCGCGGCTCGGACCAATGCACGAGGTCGTTGGATTCCCAAATGACGAGCGACCGGCTGCCTTTCTGGGTGGCGCGAGTCCAATCGCGATGGAGGTTAATCGAGAGGTCGGTAGCGAGAATGAAGAATTTTTTCCCGTCGGCGGACCGCATAATGAAGGGATCACGCACGCCTTTTTCGCCAAGCTGGCTGACCAGCACGGGCTCGCCGCCGTTGGTCTGCTCCCATTGGAGTCCGTCCGAACTGGTGCCGAAATAGATTTGTTCGGTCATGGGGCTGGCCTCGCCTTTGAAAGTGACGAAGAGAAACCCGCCTTCGGCGGCACGTGCGGCAGTGCTGGAGACAGCGAGAACGAGGAGGAGCAGGAGTCTTTTCATGGGTGGGGAATGGTTAGGAAAGGCGGGCTGATTGGTCAATGAGCTTCTGGATTTTTTTGCCGGGCCGCGCGTAGGAAGGATAATTTTCCACGCCTTCGGGGCGATAGCGCCAGTGCTTGTAATTCCAGAGCCAGCACTCGGGGCGCTCGCGGATGCCGGCTTCCAAAACGTCCCAGCAGCGCTGGGTGGTTTGTTGCTCGGAAGCCGACGGATCAGGGCGCGTTTCCTCCAGAAAACGGAATTCGTAGCGGCCATTTTCGATGGGCAAAAAGAGCAGCGGAACGAGACGCGCCTCCGCCATTTGACTCAAAGTCACATGGACGCCGGTGACGTATTTCTTCATCCCAAAGGCTTCGACGAGGTGTCCGGGCTGGTCGAGTTTGAGCGTGAGATCGACGAGGAAGCCGCAGGTCTTGCCGCGCTTGAGAGCCTTCAACATCCGCAGAACCGCGCGTTCCTGGGGAATCAATTGCGACCCAAATGAAGAGCGAGCCGCCACGAAAAACGGGGTGATCTCCGGGTTCTTGATGTCTTGCGCGATGGCCAGCGGCGGCAACCCGAGCAGGCAAAGCGTCGGCGGCAGCCACTCGAAATTTCCCAGGTGGCCGCCGTAGAAAAGACAGCCCTGGCCGGGTTTTCCCTGCGCCAAAAAGGAATCGAACCCGCGCACATCGATCAGTTCCCGAAAGTTTTCCGCGCTGAGATTTCGCACCCAGAAAAGATCGAGAAAGGTCCGCGCCAGATTGCGAAAGGAGAGCCGCGCGATGCGCTCGCGTTCACCCGGCAGATAGCGATCCCCGAAGGCGGCGGTAAGATTTTCCAAGGCGACTTTGCGTCCGCGATGATCGAGACCGAAGACGAGATCGCCCGCGAAATCGGCCAGTGATAACAATGCGACCCGGCTCAGTTTTGGGACCAACGCCACGAAGATTCGCATCCCGGCCACCTCCAGCCTTTGGCGAATTGTCTTCCATAAACGGCGCATGTCAGCCATTCATTCGCCTGAAATTCGCACGATGCACAAGGAAAAGCTCATTCGCCTCACTCGATCCATCCTTTCGCAACCCACCGCGCCGTTTCACGAGGACAAGGTGAAGGCCGAGATTCGGGTGCAACTCGAAAAGCTGCGTTCCGTAACTGTGCAGGAGGACGCCTTTGGCAACCTAATCGTGCGCTACAACCACGGGAAATCGCGCACGCGCTACGCCTTCAGCGTTCACATGGATCATCCGGGCTGGGTGCAAAAACCCGGCGCGCCTGCGGGCGAAATGACCTTTCTCGGCGGTGTGAAAAAGGAGTATCTCGACAAGGGAACCGTGCAGTCTTTTGGGAAATTTGGCATGTGGAATATCCCGGCCTTCGATGTGAAGGACGACAAAATTTACGGTCGCGCCTGCGATGATTTGATCGGCTGCGCGGCGATGATCGCGATGCTTTCCGACCTGGAGGAAAACGCCGTCGTGGCCAATGTGCTGGTGTTTTTTACCCGGGCTGAGGAGGTCGGATTTCTCGGGGCGATTCATCTCGCGAAGTCGCGTCATGTGCTGAAAAACATCACGCTGCTATCCATCGAGACGAGCGCGGAAGTGCCGCCTGCGAAGATGGGCGCGGGGCCCATCGTGCGCGTGGGCGACCGGTCGTCGATTTTCGATCCCGAGGTTACCCTGCAACTCACCCAGCTCGCCCGGAAACACAAAATCCCGCACCAGCGCTGCCTCATGTCGGGCGGCACCTGCGAGGGCACGGCGTATCAGAATTTCGGCATTCGCACCGGCGCACTTTGCATCGCATTGGGCAACTACCACAACTGCGGCCAGAGCATGAATATCGCCCGCGAATACGTTTCCCTGAGCGACATGATCGGGCTGATCGAATTGTGCGTCTCTCTGGTCTCGGAAGTCCCCGCGCCAAACACCTTTCACAAAGACATGCGCCGCGACCTCGAGCAGAACAGCCGCAATTATGAGCCCTACTACGTGCCCGAGCCGGTGCCGTTGAAAAGAGCGGCAGCGAAAAAACCCGTGGTCAAGAAACGGGCTCGATAACGATCTAACTCGGCTCAGTTTTCGTCGGCTCGGAATGTTTCGGACGGGCCGGTTTCGGCTCGGCGATGTGCATCCCGCTCTTTTCGGAAACGAGCAGACTGAGCAAGGTTTGCAGCAAACCAGACTGGCCTCCTTCGCCGTCTTTTCCGCCGGAAATGAAGACGCGCTCAGGCACGAGCGGCTGCGTGGAATTCGCAAACCGCTCCGAGAGATCGCGCAGCGCAAACAAACGAGGATCGCCGTAAGCCTTGATCTTTTCCTGAAACACACTGGCCTCGGCCAGACCGACTTGCGTGATCTTCGCGGCCTCGCCCTCACCTTCCAGTCGCTGGGCTTTGGCGCGGCCCTCGGCCAGTGTGATGTCGCGTTTGGCCATGCGCTGCGCCTCGGCGAGCTGGGCTTCGGCGCGGTTGGCGGCGACTTCGATTTCGACCTTCGACTGCGTAAGTTCGGCTTGTTTTCCAGCGACCGCCTCGGCTTCCTTCAGCGCCTTGAGATGGACGGCGGCCTCCTGCTGTTTGGAATAGGTCTCGCGCTGTTCCTCGGCGAGACGGCGGATGCGAAGTTGATCAAAAAGCTTCTCAATCGGATCGTTGCCAATGTCCTGCGCCCGCGTCTCGGGACGACCGATGAGCACAGCGACGCAGTTGATGTCGAATTCCTGGAAACGACGGCTCAACTCAGTTGTGGCGCTCTTCTGAATTTCTTCCCGGTGCGTGAGCAGTTCCAGCATGGTCGAGCTCTGCGCCACATCGCGGAAATACGCGGTGAGAATCGGGTCGAGTGTCTGTGTGATGAGCCGTTTCACATCGCCGAAACGCTGCACGACCGAGGGCGCTTTTTGGTAATCAATGTGGAGCACAAGACTCAGCGGCAGGAGTGGCTCGTAGCCATCGGCAGTGATGATCTCAATGGTGGCCAACTGGTCGTCGTAACGATGGTTTTCGCTTTGCCCAGTAATCCAGCGGAGCACGAAATTCACCGTGGGGACGAGTTCGATTTTTACCGCGTAAGGATTGAGCGGATATTTTCCCGGCGTCAGCGCCTGTTTCCAGACACCTTTCTCCCCCGGATTCACCTGTTCGCCGTAGCGAAAAGTATCGCCCGTGGTGTCGCTGCCGACGCCGCCGTAGTAGGAAACCACCACGCCCACGTAGCCGATCGGGATGAGTGTTTTCTGACCCAGCTCAATCGTGGCAAACCAGCGGTTGATGAAAAATGTGCCGTCTGTCAGCACCTGCAACTGGCGTCCACGGCAGCCGCCGTTCGCGAGAAACGTCTCCGCGTTTTGGAAATAATTGTGATCCGCCGCAATCGCTGGCGCAATGATGTCGCCCGCCGGAATCGTCGGTCCATCCTGCACTGACACGACTCCGATCATGTCCACGGGCTCGTTGTCGCGCATTACGCCGCCACCGATCACCACCGGACGGTAACCGCCCACCTTGGCGAGCTCCTGCTGCCACTGCGGATAGGTGCCGTTTTCCTCCATGGAATAAATCGCCGTCTCCGTCAGCACGACAAAGAGCCCGGTGTTGATCGCATACACGCCCTCACGCAGGATCGCCCGCTGGCGTCCGCGCTGACCGCCCTTTTCGAGAAACGCATCGGCCTCTTGAAAGTGATTGCACTGGACCGTGGCACCTAGGGTTTGCGTGGCTTCGAGCGGCGCGCCATCCTTCGCATACACGTAGCCGATGCGCCCCTCGGCCACCGTCACCAGCGGCGCGCGATGAATGCGATATTGCCACGGCACGAGACCGAAATGCAGCCCGCCACGCAGCAATCGGCTCTGCACACCGGCCTCGCCTTCCGTCGCAATAATTCGCCCCTCGGCCAGCGAACCGCGCGCACTCCAGAGTTTTTCAATAATGCCGACCGACGTGTGCGGAATGTAAACCACCCCGAGCAGCCGGGGCAGAAAGACGAGCACCGCGATGCCAAAGAGAGCGATGCTCGCCCAGATAATAATGTGAGTCGTGTCCATGGGATTATTTTTTTAGAAAGCCGCAGTTGGTTAGTTAGAGGAGTCGGAAGGTGAGGCTGCCGCGAGAATGAGCCTGCTGCGGCGAATGTCGAGCCAAGCCGCGATTCTTCGCCCGCCCTCAAGACAACCCGCCCAAGGAGAAACAAGGCGACGTGTCCACTTGGGATCAACCCGAATCCGGCGCTCGCCCGGGCAGCCGTTAAGCACTCAAGCGCCGCCGACGGTGATGGAGAACAAAAACCATCACGGGGCAACGAAGGCAGGGAGGCCGTCGATGCTCTGACGATTCTTGAGTTCTCGATAAGTATCGAGCCCGTCCGGGCCTTTGTTGAGAGCCCAGCGGTCCAGCGTGTCGCGTTGACCTTGGAACTCATAGAGCGGCCCGCTGTAGCCGCAGGAATCCGACACCCGCGACACCGCTACATGCACAATCGCCCGCGTACCGGGATTCTCTGGAAAGAGCGCCGCCAACTCTTCAAACCGTGCATCGCCCCGCGCGATCACCGAGCCGCGCCCGTGCAAACGCACAATCTGCGGTGGTCCATCGAAGGCACAAAACATCACTACGATGCGCCCGTTCTCGCGCAGATGCGCCGCCGTCTCAGCGCCACTGCCCGTGTAGTCCAGATAAGCCACCTCCAGCGGCCCGAGCACCCGGAAAGTATCGCCGCCCTTGGGTGAGACATTGATGTGGCCGTCAGGAGAAAGTGGTGCCGTGGCGACAAAGAAAACGCGCTGCCTGGCCATCCAGTCAGCGAGTTCGGTATTAATCTGCGCGTGTTGCTTGCTCATGGTAGGTGAAATGTATGGCAAACTATCGCATCATGGACGGTTTTTCGGAAGCACTCGCTTCCTCGTTTCCAAACTGTCAATAGAGCTGACTCCCTCGTTCCCAAACTGAAGTTTGGGAACGAGTTGATTCATTAACCACTCGCGCCCTTCCAGCTTCACCTGTTCGAGAAGTACTAACGACGTGTGCCGTTTGATAGCCGTAATCGTCCTCTCCAACTCCGGTCCTCCTAATATCGCGTGAAAGTGCGTATCGAGGACGACCCATGCGTAAATCTTCAACCCCCGTTGCTCGCGACAATGCACCAGCGAGCTAACCAAAATATCCGCACAAGCACTTGTCGCGAAAACCGGGAGCCAATTTACAATCGTGCCCGTGATGAAATGGGCGCGCTCTGGGTCGTTAATGTGATAACGCGTGCGCATAATGTTAGTAAGAGAAGGTTAGCAGGGCAACACAGTTGCCGTGACAAGCCCGTTCCCAAACTTCAGTTTGGGAACGAGGGGCACGAGGGACCCAGCCACCGCTGGTTCCTAACACACCGGCAGAATAAAGCAGTTGGCCTTTCTTCCCTACGGTGCCACCGGAGGAGTGGGATTCTCCTCAGCATCGTCTTCCGCGTGGCCGCCGCCTAGATCGACGATCAGGCGGGCACTCGTGTAGGCGTTAAAGAACTCCGGGTTCTTCCGCTTAAACTTTCGCATCGCCTTGTCGATCTGCTTCTTGAGTAACGTCATTGCGCTCGCTGTATCGAGCCCGATGTCGCCCGTCACCCCTTTGCCAGCCACGATCGCCTGTCGAGGAGCCGTCGCCAGGGGGAGGTAAACCGTGATCGCCGCATCCAGTTCGGCCAGGTCCTCCGCCGTCGTGCCCAGCAGATCGATGTCCGCCGCACGGGCCAGACAGAGATCATAGAGCGTGCGGCAATACGGGCCCACCAAGGCGTCATCCATGCGGAGCAACGTCGTTAGCTCCACATCCGTCTTTGCGGCCAGCTCATCATCCTGCGCCGTCACCGCCACCGTGTGGAGATCGCCCACCGCCGACACGGTCAACTCCGCCATCTCGATCTGCTTGCGGCTTTTGCCACCGGCGATGCCCGTCTGCGGTGTCCCTTGCACGCCACTCGCATCCTGAATCGACTTCACGAGAGCGCCGAGTTGCGTCACCAGCGCGGCAAACGCCGTCAGCGACACCCATTGGGCGTTGTATTTCTGCATGATGCCGAGCACGGCGAGAAACATGCTGAGTTTGTTTTTCTGTGGATTTGTCATATACCGCCCGTGTCCAAGCAGAGCGTGAGCCAGTTCAACCGCAATCGTTCAAAACACCGCCTTGGCGTGAAGATTTCTCACTTTATCACCCAAAAATTCGGTTTGCAGAGGCTTATGTCTGATCGCACGAAGCGTATGTTCCACTTTGAGACCGCCATGCGCCGCAGTGAGGGCGGCAGGATCGACAGTGGATTGCGTATGTTTGCCTTCACTGCGCAAATGTCACCAATGCAAAGCCGTATGTTTGACCTCACCTGCTGTATGTTTGGGTGAGAGCAGCCTATGTTTCACTTGCAGGCCGGTATGTTTGGGTTGCAGAGCCCTATGTTTGGGTGAGAGACGGGTATGTGTGGCTAAATGGCTGCTATTTCAAGGTAATGGCAGACGGACCTGCTAAACGCACGGCTCGGAAGGGCTTTATGGATCAAGTGACGAGGTTATTGTTTTTCCTTCCAGTTGTTCACTAGCCTATCATGGGTTTCTTTTGCACAGAACCCAGCGCCATCTCTAACGGTCACTCCTTAAATCTATGAAAATACTTATCCTCCATATCAGTGACATCCACCTACGAGAAGAGCATCAGAATCCGAGCATTCCTAAATTTGGGTTTATTGCCCCGGCTTTGCAGAATGAGGAACATGACCTTACCCATGTAGTAGTTGCCATTTCTGGTGACGTAGCCTATGCGGGAAAGAAATCGGAATATGAGCTCGCTAAAAAGTGCTTAGATTCTTTGACAGCAGGCCTTCAGGAGCGTCTCAAAGTAGAAAAGGTTCGTTACGTGCTTATTCCCGGAAATCACGATTGTGATTTTTCCGGCAACAACAGAATGCGGATGTTGGCCATTGAAGCTGTCAGAAATGGAGAAGCCCCTGACGATGAAATGATCGATTCTTGCTGTAAGCCGCAAGCCGAATTCGTAAAATTTCGGGACAGCCACCCAAATGCCAAGCCAGATCACCAAAGCAGCCCTCTTCACTGGCAGTATCGAATAGAGGATGTCTCTTCAAGCATTGAGTTTCGTTGCTTCAACACAGCCTGGATGTCCGTCCTGCACGAGACACAAGGAACACTACATGTTCCCGATTTGGTAGCCGACCATGAGGATTCGAGCAACGGGAGCGATTACGTGGTCTCGCTTTTTCACCACCCGTATAACTGGATGCCATCAGCAACTTTTCGTCGTTTCAAAACATTAGTGGAGGAGTCTTCGGATCTGGTTCTTACTGGCCACGAGCACGAAGCTGATCATTTTCAGAAATACTCATTCAAGAGTCAGGAAGTGAATGACTACCTCGAGGGTGCCGTATTCCAAGAGAATGATCGCGACGACCGAGCTGGATTCCACGCCGTATTTGTGGATTTAATTGCCCAGAGACAGAGGACCGTAAGTTTTACTTGGGAAGAACAAAGGTTTGCCCCTGAGTCTATCGAAGTGTCATGGGTCCCTTACAAGCGCGGAAGCCGAGGCGGCAAAAGAGAGTTTGATCTTAGTGAGGAGTTTGCAAAATCGCTTGAAGATCCTGGCGCAAGTTATCAACACCCCGCAAAACCAGACCTGCGACTTGCCGATATCTATGTATTTCCCAATTTGAAGCAGTTTGAGATCAGCAAGAAGACCGATTTTGTTTATGGATCTCTCATTGAAGGCCGAGACGTTCTCAAGACACTCGGTTCGAAACGGAAGGTTTTGCTGTTCGGAAGACAGCAATCAGGCAAGACGACGCTTGCAAAGGTGCTTTTTACCGACCTCTACAACAAGAATCTAACTCCGGTGCTCATCTCAGGAGACGATCTTACCAAAGCGCACCTAAACAGTGAGAAGTTAGATACATTAGTTGAGACTCAATTCGCGAAACAGTACCGAAATCCAAATCTTCCGGCTTTCGATCAAGTTGATAAAGATAAGGCTATTTTGATCGTCGATGATTTTGACCATGGCGCACTAAACTCAGCGGGGCGTCTCAAGCTTTTGGAAGTAGCAACGAAGCGTTACGATCGCTTGGTTGTCTTTGCTGACGATATAATCAAGCTAGAAGAACTCGCTGTTTATAAGGAAGGAAGTGATGTGCTAACAGATTTCGAACAATTCGAAATAGTTCAATTCGGCCATCTTCTCAGGAGCAAACTCATCACTCAGTGGTACTCAATCGGAAGTGAATACGATGCGGATCCCATAGAGTTAGGGAAGCGTATCCATATTGCCGAACAGATGGTTTCAACAATGCTCGGGAAGAATTATCTTCCGCACTTTCCGGTTTTCATTCTCACCTTAATTCAAGCAAGCGATTCGGCAGCGCATCCTAACACTAGTGCGGGAACATACGGTAGTCTTTACGAGATTATTATCACACAGGCGCTAGCTTCGAAATCATCAAATGTCGATCTCGACACTAAAATGACTTATCTGAGCGAAATTGCGCATTGGATGCATGCGGCCCAAAAGAAGAGAATTACAGATGATGAGTGGGAATACTTTCACCGGATATACTGCAAAAAATTCAAGATTCATCCATCAAAGGAATCAATAAAGAGGGATTTTGCAACTAACGGCTTATTTGATCTTAGAGACGAGCGTTACGGATTTCGGCATCCGGCTTCATACTACTATTTCGTAGCACGCTATTTCCGAGATAACTTATCGAAGGATTCAGCTCGAACGGCAGTAGCTGGTTTGTTGAGCAAGCTTTACAAAGAAGAGCACGCAAGCATCTGGCTGTTTCTCACACATTTATCGAAGGATCCGTTTCTGCTAGAAACAATTCTAGAGCATGCAAAGCGGATTTACTCTGAGTTTCCCTCAGCCCGTTTTGAAGAAGATGTTTCATTTCTTCAGGCCCTTGCAGACAGCGTTGAAAAGATTGTCTTAAAAGACAAATCTTTAGGGGAATCTAAAGAGGAGAGACTTAGGACACTTGATGCACTTCCTGCCTTACCTGACACGAGCGATGATTTCGACGGAGGTGAGGATGAGACAAATGAGACTCTTAAGCTAATTGCCAAGATGAACCTTGCCCTTCGAACTTTAGAAGTGCTCGGGCAATTGGTGAAAAATTTCCCCGGTTCACTTCAAGGTGATGACAAGCTCGCATTGGTTCAGGAATGTTATGCGCTTGGTCTGCGTACAATTTCAATGTTGTTTGGTCTCTTCCAAAGTGATGTAGAGGCTTTTGTTGATTGCGTTTATGAGCGATTGATCGAGAAACATAGCGAAATTGATGACCGTGACGAACTAAAGAGCAAAGTTCGAAAGTTTATGTTTTGGATGATTGAAAGCGCGAGTTTTGGCATGATTAAGCGCATTGCTCAGGCGGTGGGCCATTCTCAACTCGGGGAAATCTACAGAGAAGTGAGGGAACAGGACGAAAGCAATGCAACTGCACTCATCGACATTGCTATCCACTTAGAGAACTTAGGTTTCCCTGAGGACAGATTGAAAGAACTGGCGCAAAAGTTTCTTCCGCAAATTAGCTCGCCGATGCAGCGCCCCGCGAGTAATTCTAAATACCCCGTTGCTGTTCCTCGGCGTAGCAAGAATCTATTTTGTGAACAGATATTGAAGCAACTGGTAGTGGAACACTTTTACCTTTTCCCAACTCGGGAATCGACCAAACAAAAGATTTGCGCGGCTCTCCAGATTGAGGTTCAAAAGATCCGGCATCTCGATGTAAAGGCCGAGAATGAGAGGCGTGCTCCTCAATCTTCTCTCCCGGATGAGAATCAATAAGTCCCTTCAAATCATTGCAGGCCGTTCTGAAGCCACCAAATGGCTGCCTCACAAGGATTTGAACCTTGACAAATTGATCCAGAATCAATTGTGCTACCGTTACACCATGAGGCACTCTTTTTGGGGGCGTTAGTTTACCTCAGGGAGGGTTTTGGGCAAACGGAATTTTCCATCCGCCTGAGGATCGCCCTCCATCCGCCTGAGCGCTATCGAACTCGAATGGAGACCAACGCGGAGAGGCCGGGGTGGATGCGGCTCTGCAGGTCGCGAGTTTCATTCGGATCGAGGAGGATTTTTACCGGGACGCGCTGGACGACCTTGGTAAAATTGCCGGTGGCGTTGTCGGGCGGGAGCAGGGTGAAGAGGGCACCGGTGCCGGGGGAGAAGCTGTCGATGTGCCCGTGGAAATCGTGGCCGGGGAGTGCGTCGATCTCGATGTCGGCGGGCTGGCCGGGTTGCATGTGGGCAAGCTGGGTTTCCTTGAAGTTGGCCACGACCCAGACGTTGTCTTCGACGACGGAGAAGAGGGCCTGGCCGACCTGGACGCGGTTGCCGGTCTCGACGTTTTTGTTGCCGATGCGTCCGTCGGATGGGGCGCGGATGATGGTGTAGGAAAGCTGGCGCTCGGCGTCGCGCAGGGCGGCGCGGGCGGAGTCGATGCTGGCCTGGGTGGCCTGCGCCTGCGAGGGGCCGGCGCCGAGCAGGACCTTGGACGAGGCGACGCTGGCTTGCATGGCTTCGAGGTTGGAGCGGGCGGCGTTGTCGGCGGCCTGGGCGGTGTCGAAGTTGGATTGCGCGGTGTCGAGGTCGGCTTTGGTGACGACTCCGCTGCCTTTGTCGAAGAGCTGTTTCGTGCGGCTAAGGTTGGAAGCGGCGAGGCTGAGTTGCGCGGCGGTCTGGCGGGCCTGGGCGTCAGCCTGGTCGGCATGGGCAATAGCGGCGGAGACCTGGGCCTCGGCATAGGGAACGACGGCGCTGGTTTGAATGAGCTGGGCCTCGGTCTGCGCGAGGCTGGCGCGGGCTTTGTCGCGGGCGATCTCGAACTCGAGCGGGTCGAGTTTGATAAGAATGTCGCCTTTATGGACGACCTGGTTTTCGTTCACGGGGACTTCCACGACGGTGCCGCTGATTTGCGGGCTGATGAGGTGTAGATGCGCGGTGATGAAGGCGTCGTCGCTTTTTTCATATACGTAGGCGTGGTAGGCGAAACGAAGCGTGAGGACGAGTGCGGCGAGTCCGATCACGATGAAGACGGCCTTGCGGATGCGGCTTATCGGCGGTTTGGCGGTCGTGCTGACGGCGGAGGATTTGGCGGCAGCGGCTTTTTTAGACGAGGCGAGTGTGGCGTTCATGTGCGGATGTGGTTAGTGGGCGGCGGAGGCGAGTTCTTTGTTGCCGCCTTTGCCGAGGAAGAAAAGCAGGGGCAGCGAGATGATGAAGGCGATGCCGACGTATAGAAAAATATCGGAAAAAGAGAGCAGGGTGGACTGGCCGTTGATGAGGGAATCGAGGAGATGGAGGGCTTGTTTTTTGGCGGCCACGGCGTCGCCGCTATGCGCTTGCAAGGCACCGGTATAGGCCCGCAAACGCTGCATGGCTTCGGGATGGAAGACGGTGATTTTTTCCACGAGAGCCGAGCGATGAATGGCTTCGCGCTGGACGAGTAAGGTGGTAATGACGGCGATGCCGACGCTGCTGCCGATCTGCCGGGTGAGATTGTAGAAGCCGGAACCGGAGGCGATTTTGTCCTTGGGCAGGCCGCCGAGCGAGGCAATGCTCAGTGGAAGAAACATCATCACGCTGCCGACGCTGCGCAAAATGAGCGGTAGAAACAGGCTGTGCGTGCCCGTGTCGGGGTTGATGTCGGACAGGAGAAAGGCCGAGGAAACGGTGATGAGCGCACCCGTGCCGACGAGAAGACGCGCGTCGGCTTTCCCAGAGAATTTCCCCATGAAGACCATCGTGACCGCTGCGGCGATGGCTCCGGGGACTTGCAGCAGGCCGCTCTGCATGGCGGTGAAGTGCAGGTAGTTTTGCACAAAGATCGGCACGGCAAAAATGACGCCAAAGATGCCCATGCCGAGGACGAATGAATAGACGCTGCCCGCCGCGAGCGTCTTGTAACGCAACACGCGCAGATCGACCGCAGGATACGCGGTGGTGAGTTCGCGCCAGATAAAAAAGCCCAACCCGAGCACGCTGCCGATGGCGGTGAACGTGATGAGTTGCGAGGCAAACCAGTCTTCCTGTTGCCCTTCCTCGAGCATGGTCTGGAAACAAGCCAGTCCACCGGCAAGCAGCCCGATACCCAACCAATCGACTTTTTGATTCACCGCATCCTCGCTGCGGTCGCGCGGGAGAAACGTGGTCGCCATGAGCACGCCGACGATGCCGACCGGGATATTAATGAAGAAAATCCAGCGCCAGCCCATCGTGTCAGTCAGATAGCCGCCGAGCACCGGGCCCAGCGCCGGGCCGACGATGATCGCGATGCCAAACATCGCCTGCGCCACACCTTGTTCTTCCTTGGGAAACGTCTCGAAAAGGAGCGATTGCGCCTTGGCCAGCAAGCCGCCGCCGCACAAGCCTTGGAGAATACGCGCAACGATCAGAAACATCAGGCTCGGCGACAACCCGCACAAAACCGACGAGACGGTAAAACCGACGAGCGAGAAAATGAGATAGCGTTTCCGGCCAAATCGGTCGCTCAACCACGCGGTCAGCGGAATCAGGACGACGTTCGCGCAAGCGTAGCCAGTCGAGATCCAGCCGACTTCGGACAACGTCGCACCGAGATTGCCCTGGATGTCGGGCATGGCGACATTGACGATGCTCGTGTCCACGATTTCGAGGAGCGCTCCGAGCGAGGCGGTCAGCGCGATGAGCCATTTCAATAATCCACGCTCCGCCAGCGACGCCGCCCACGGCGAGAGCAGACTGAGATCGGACCCGTAGAGTCCGCGCTGGGCGGCGGCGCTCATTTTTTTACCTCCGCCAGCACCGTCGCCAGAACCATTTCCACGCATGACTTCCGATAGGCTGCGGAGGAATATTTCAGTTTGGCAAACGTCGAGGAACGCCGCAGCACGTCCATGAAAATCATGCCGTTGAGCTGATCCACCACCATTTCACTGGAAGTCGAATGGGTAACGCCGCGGGAGGCTTTTTCCCGGTCCAGCCGCCCGGCCAGCATCTGACGCAAAGGACGAAACACCGCATGGAAAACCTGGCGCTCATGGTCCTGAAACCGATGAATTTCTCCAACCATCGTGCGTATCAGCGGGAGATTCGTCGTGATGATTTCCGAGTAAATCCGCACGTATTCCACCAGATAACTCCGCAAGTCGAGTGCATCCGAAATGGGCTTTTCCGGGGCGATTTTAGCTTTCAGGCCGAAGATGTTTTCGACCACGGCAGCGAGCAATCCGTCCTTGTTGCCAAATTTCCGGAACAGCGTGACTTCGTTCACGCCCGCCTCGCGGGCGATCTCGCGAGTGCTGGCACCCTCGATTCCCTTCAATGCAAAAATGCGTGCTGCGGCTTCGAGGAGACGAGTTTCAGTGGATTCAGCGGGCAGAGTGCTCATGTAAGTAGTTGCTTGCATTTTCCAACACGATCTCGAAAACGCAACGGGCAAAATTGCATTGCGCAAGGGCCGAGTGGGAAATCATGCTCTCCACCGATGCCAGCTCCCGATACGAATCCCACCTGGCGCGTGCTCGTGGTCGAGGACGATCCGTCGATCCGCGATGTGCTGGAGTATGCGCTGAAAAACGAGGGCTTCGCCGTGCGCTGGACCGCCCGTGGACGCGAGGCTGTGGCCATCGTGGGCGAGGGGAAAACGGACATGGTGATCCTCGATGTCGGCCTGCCGGATTTCGATGGCTTTGAAGTCTGCCGACAGGTCCGCGCGGGAAATGTGGGAGCTTCGATTCCGATTTTATTTCTCTCCTCCCGCAGCGATGAGGTGAATAGGATCGTCGGCCTCGAAATGGGCGGCGACGATTATCTGGTGAAGCCGTTCAGCCCGCGCGAATTGATGGCACGAATCAAGGCTGTGCGCCGCCGCCTCACCTCCGGCGGAGCTGAAGCCGAGACGCGCCGGAAGATAGTTTACGGTCCGATCACACTCGACTTCGAGACGGTTCGTACGACTTGCGAGGATCGCGAGGTGAGCCTCACGCGGCAGGAAATGCGGCTGCTGGAATTGTTAGTATCGCGACCCGGCCGGGTCTTCACCCGCGACGAAGTGCTCGATCGCGCCTGGGGCGAGGGCGGACTAGTCACAGACCGAACCATCGATGTGCACATCAAGGCGGTGAGGAAAAAGTTTGCGCCATTTGAGTTTATCGAGACCGTGCGCGGCACCGGCTACCGCGTGCGCGAGCTTGGTTAGGAAATGGTTAGTAGAAAGTTTTTTGGGATTGCCGGTTGACGCGTCCCCGATCCTTGCTAAGTCTTACAACGTCATTCCAATGAAACTCGCCGTCCATTCCAAACCAACCTGCCTCGCCGCTGCCTATCGCGCTGCGAAGATGGTCGTCCGTATTTGGAATACTAACATGGGCCGTGGAGCTTTCTGATTTAAATCTAACCAAACATTTTTCCAGAAAACCCACTGCCCGAAAAGCAGTGGGTTTTTTGTTTCCCCCTCCAGAACAAAACAAAACCATGAACACAGAAAACATCCTAACCTACCTGCAGGTGCCGCCCGAAGTGGAGGCCTTGCAATTTGAGAGCCTGGTCGAAATCTACATCGACCTGGGACTCAACCGCGCCCAGGCCGCCGCCGCCGCGCAGGCCGACTACCTGTGCACTAACATGCTCGCCTTTCGCCGCCGCGGCACCATGGACGGGAGCTATCTTCTCGTCGGCAGCGCCCTCCGCGCGGCTTGAGTCGTAGTGCAATCTCTGCTTGCCAGCGCGCCGGCGAATCGTCTAAATAAAGCTCCTGCCATGGATGTTAGAATCAGCGCCGCCCAGCAGCGGATCATTACTGCCATTGCCAAGTTTGCGCGCAACGACCAGCCTGCGTTTGTGCCTGAACTGGTTCAGGAACTCGGCCTCGCAAATGCCAGCAGCGTGAATTCCACCTTGAAAACCATGCAACGCAACGGCCTTGTCGAAGTCGCCGGCGGCGGAGCCAAGGGCCGCTCGCGCGTCGTGAGATTGACCACTCTCGGACGCAATGCGGCTGGCATCGGCGGCCTGCCGTTATTGGGAAGAATCGCGGCTGGTTACCTCACCGAGGCGCTGGCCGAGCCCGAGGAAATGATCGATTACAAAGACCTGCTGCCATCGAGGGATGGAGATTTTTTGTTGCGCGTCACCGGCGATTCCATGACGGGAGACGGCATTCTCGATGGAGATAAAGTCCTGCTGCGTCCGGGTGTGGACTGGCGCGATGGCGAGATCGCCGCCGTCCAGGTCGGCTATGAGCGCGAGGCGACTTTGAAACGAATCTACCGCGAGGGCGCAAAGATTAGACTCAAGCCCAGCAACGACCGTTTTCCAGAAATCATCGTGAACGCATCCGACGTCATCGTCGCCGGCGTCTTTCGCGGACTCGTGCGCGACTAGCGACGCTAAAAGTTTTCATGAGATTCCACAAATCCTCCCCGACTCGCCGGTTTTAAGCTGAGCGACTAAATCGGCTTTGGATGCTGTGTGCTGTCAATCCAAGCAAACAAAACCAGTGTCTCCACTTTTCACCACATATCGCCCGAGTGTGTTGGTCATCTTGATCTTCGTCATCGAATTGATCGCTTCTATCGGCTCGACGCAGGCAACGTCGATTTATGAAATCCCCCTCTCAGAAGAATACGTTTTGCGCAGTTGGGAGGTAAACGATGGCCTGCCCAGCAACACCGTCAATGGGGTAGTTGAGACCAGCGAGGGCTACCTCTGGGTGGCCACGCCAAATGGCCTGGCTCGCTTTGATGGGGCGACGTTCGCTTTGTTTAACAAAAAAAACACGCCCGTGCTAACCTCGAGCCGTTTCGATGCGGTTTTTGCCTCACGGGAAAATGATTTATGGGCTGGCTTTGGACGTGGAGGAGTGGCTCGGCTTCGTGGAGGAAATTTTGAAGTCATATTGCCGGAGCGGCAGGACGCAGAGCCCAGAACAAGCGTCACTTCGTTTGTGCAGGATCCAATGGGAGCAGTTTGGTTTAGCCAAACACCCGCCAATAGAGTGGATCGCTGGCGCGATGGAAGTTTAACGGCCTTTACCGATCAGTTAGAATTCAAGGCCGCCTTTGAACTCAGGCTCCAGGGCTCGATTGCGGGGCAGGTGTGGTTTTCTAATAACTTAAGATGCGGCACTCTCGAAGGGGAGAAGGTGCGAACCGTCGATCCCGAAGGCGGGCAGGCAATCTGGCTAACGCCCTCGCGCAACGGAGGAATGTGGGCGGTGCGGGGGCAGCAACTTCTGCGCTACCATGATGATGGGAGCAAGGAGGTGGTGGCCGATCTTCCGTGGTCTGAAGGGGCTTCCATTGTGCTGGCCCTTTATGAGGATAAGGTCGGCAACCTCTGGATTGGAACCCGTATTGCCGGATTAATTCGTTTTCGTGATCGGCAATTTGTTCGCGTGCCGACTTCTCATTCCGCCGTGCGGACAATCGCAGAAGATCATGAAGGCAATCTCTGGGTGGGAACCGGAGGAGGTGGATTGGACAGGTTGCGCCAGACCTGTTTTCGCCTGCATCAGACCACCCACGGCCTGCTGCGCAATGACATAGTTTCACTGGACGAAGATGGAGAAGGGCGACTCTGGATTGCAGAAATCGATGGTTCGGTGGTGCGCTCTGTGGACTCTGGCAATCGGCGATTCGTAGCGGCTCCCAAGGGAGTGTTGAGCGGAGTGTTGGCCGTGCAGGCAACGAAAGGCGATCTTTGGTTTGCTACTTACGGCGATCTCTTTCGCTGGACCGGCAATGATTTCAAACGTGAAAAATTTGAGACCCCGAGCACGGGCTTGCTGATGGATCGAGAAGGCATTCTCTGGGTCGCGACGATCAACGCTGGTCTTTGTCGCTGGCGGGACGGAAAGATCGAGCACATTCCTGAAAAGAAGGGTCTTGTACGGCCTCGAGCACTGGCTGAGGACGGCGAGGGATGCCTGTGGGTGGGAACGGAAAGAGGAAGAATCTTTCGGCGTGAGAAAGATCAATTCGTCGAAATTCTTTTGCCCGAATCGCGCAATGGCCATCAGGTTCGTTTTATCGTGCCAGATGAGAAGGATGCGGTCTGGATCGGCACCTACGAAGGGGGACTTTATCGCTGGCGGGCTGGCAAGGTGACTCAACTCCCGCATGGAACCGATTTGCCGGACGAGGATCTCCGCGCGTTGACGATCGACTCCAGCGGAGATTTTTGGCTGGCCACCGGGCGTGGTTTGTTCCGGGTAAAACGGGAGCAACTCGAAACCGCCATGGGAGGGCGTGCAGCACACTTGCGGGTCATTCGTTACGGGCACAACGATGGACTTCCAAGCATGGAGTTCAGCTTCGGATTTCGCCATGGCAACACGCAGACGCGCGACGGACATCTTTGGTTTGCCACTTACAGCGGCGCACTGGAGGTCGATCCATTGCAATCGGCGAAGCCTGTGGAATCGAAGCCGCTCTTGATCGAGGAGGTTAAAATCGGAGGCGTATCGGTAATGCGTTCCAATAATAAGAAGCTCGTCATCCCACCGCGCCCGTCATCGCTGCAAATTCGTTATGCCTCACCGCAATTTACCGCTCCGGAAGAGATTCGATTTCGCTATCGGTTAATTCAAAGTGGCGAGGAGGAATGGATCAATGCCGGGAGTGAGCGGACAGCTACTTTCACCCATCTTCCCGCCGCAGATTATCGTTTTGAAGTCGCGGCCACGGATTTAGCCGGAACTTGGCTGCCGACTGTATCGCTGGAGGTTACCATTCAACCGGCATGGTGGGAGACCATTTGGTTTCGATTCGCTGCAGGGCTCACCTGCGCTCTGGGCTTGGCTTTATTGGTTCGTTACGTGGTCAATCGACGCATGCAGACACGGATGCGCAGGCTTGAGCAGGAAAATGCAGTCGAGCGCGAGCGCACTCGCATCGCGCGTGACATGCACGATCAAGTCGGCGCAAACCTGACACAGATCGCATTGTTCGCCGGGCTGGCCGAATCAGAAAGTGAGAAGGAATCTCCGGGCGCAGCCCATGCGGCACGAGCGGCAGCGTCCGCACATCAGGCCATCAACGCACTCGACGAAATCGTCTGGGCGGTGAATCCGCGCCACGACAACCTGCCCAGCCTTCTCGATTATCTCGGCCAGCGCACAGTCGATTATCTGCACGGCATTGGTATTCGTTGCATCTTGGATTTGCCGCACAACCCGCCACCGCTCCCGCTCCCTGCGGATTATCGGCATCATTTCTTCTTGATCGTCAACGAGGCACTGAACAACGCTGTGAGGCACGCCGCCCCGCACGAGATCCGTATGAAAATCCAAATTTATGACTCCGCACTCACGGTCGAAATCGCAGACGACGGGCAAGGTTTTTCTGAGGACAAAATCCAGTCAGGTTCCAATGGATTGATCAACATGCGGGAACGGGCGGCTGCGCTGAATGGCACCTGTCAGATCGAAAGCCAGCCGGGGCACGGCACCCGTTTGCGATTCGATCTGCCATTGCCGTCGAAAAAACCACGTCGCTAAATGATCCGCGTTGCCATTGTCGAAGATGACGCACTCACCCGCGAAGGTCTGCTGATGCACCTGCGCCGCAGAGCTGATTTCGTCTGCGTCGGCGCGCACGAAAACGGGAAGGATGCATTGCGATATCTGCCGGGAGAAAAGCCAGACGTCGTCCTCATGGACATCAACCTTCCCGGGCTCAACGGCATCGAATGTGTCGCCGCGCTCAAGGCGGCTCACCCGGATATCCAAGTCTTAATGCTGACGACCTACGACGACAGCGATCGCATCTTCGAATCCTTACGGGCTGGGGCGAGCGGCTACCTCCTCAAGCGGACGGCACCCGCGCAGTTGGTCAAGGCGATCGAAGAAGTGCGCAACGGCGGCTCTCCGATGTCGATGCAGATCGCGCGCAAAGTCGTCTCCCATTTTCATCAGATCAAGAAACCGGAAAGAGAAACCGACAAACTCAGCGCACGGGAAATGGAAATCCTGGCACTGCTCGCAAAGGGAGCTCTTTACAAGGAAATCGCCGATCAGCTCGGCATCAGTCTGCACACCGTGCGCAACCATCTGCACGGCATCTACGGCAAGATTCACGTCCAGACACGCACCGAGGCGGTGCTGAAGTATCTCGACCGCTAATATCTGCGGCGGCAGTCAGATGGGATGGCGGAGGGGGGGAACGTATGTTCCATGGCGGGGCACCGTTGAATATCGGAATCTTTATGACGCCGAACTTTGCTCACTTCCTAAATCAACCCCTTCGTTCACCAGATCATCACTATGAAATCCTCCTCCCCAAATTCATTCCCAGCCCTCGCCCTCGCTGTTACTGCGGCCCTCGCCCTCGGTCACTCTGCGCAGGCGGCGAATACTGCCGATACCTACACCGGCAGCGTGACGGGCAACGTGACCACTGGTTCGAACTGGAGTCTCGGCACTGCGCCCCTCGTAACCAACGATGCTGTTTTTAACAACGGCACGGGCATCCGCAATTTCGGCACTGGCGCTTCACCGGCCAACCTCACCGTGGGTTCCTTCAACGTCACGCCGAACAGCGGCACCTATACGCTTCGCAATGATACGAGCGGCGCGACAAACGTGACTTTGACACTCGGCGGCGCTGGTAATCTCGGCAACGGCATTTCCAGCACCTTTGGGACTGGATCTTCGTCGGATCTGATCTTTGCGGCATACGGGTCCACATTCAACCTGACCGGCACCAACGGCGGGGGCGGCACAGGTGTGTTGGGTATTGCGTTGGCCGAATCGGGCAACTTCAATATCGCCGGGACCTCTGCGATTTCGTCCATCATCACCGGAGCATTTGGCCTCACGAAAACCGGTGCGGGCACGTTGACGCTTTCCGCGACGAACACCTTCTCGGGCGGGCTTAACATCTCATCCGGCACGGTTGATATCGGCACGAACAACGCGGTTCTCGGCGGAACTTCCGGCACTGCAGGTGCGGTGACGCTCAATGGCGGCGCTTTGCAGATTACGCAGTCCCAGACAGACACCCACGTGATTACGGTCGGCTCTAATGGAGGTGTGCTGAGAATCCTGGCAGCGGGTAACGTGCAGACATACAATCTGGGAGTTGCGGGCGACCTGACTGGCTCCGGCACGTTAACTGTCACCGGCGATCGCGGTATCGGCATCAACGTTGGCGGCAACGCCTCGAAATACAACAGCGTTCTCGTGATGGGCAATGCGAACAGCGGCTACACCGGGAACATGGTTTTTCAAAGCGGCGGCACCGCGGAGATTACCAATGCCGGCGCAGTGGGAACCGGCGGCACCTTTACGTTAAACGATCAGGGCCAGATTTCTCTGGGCGTCAGTCTGGCGAAAGACATCACGGTGAATAACGGCGGTATTCTCGGCTTCAACGTAAACAACGTTACTTACTCTGGAGCGATCACATTAAATGGAGCTGCCAATGCTCGTTTGCAGTATTGGTATACCAACACGGCTGCAACCGGCGAGACGATCGGTGCGATGTCCGGCAGTGGAAGCTTGTCGGTGACTTCCGGCAACACTTCGGGCGGAACTCTGGCTCTCAACGGCACAAATACGTTCACCGGCGGCCTCACGGTCGCGGCATCGACGGTGTCCATCACGGGCAACTCGACCGGGATGACAGGCCCCATTAACATCAATTCGGCTTCCCTTTACAATGGGGTCGGAGCCGGGACTTTGACCCTGAACGGCAACACTGGTTCCCTCTCCTCGACTGCGACGGTCAATATCAATGGCGGCACGTTCAATTATCAAGGCGCTACTGCGGGGAGCACTCTCGACGCGACCGCCTACACCTTTGGCGGTGGCGATCGCAACTACCAGTCCACCTATGGCACCAGCGGCAACACCAGCCTGAGCCTCGCCAATTCGACGCGCACGGCTGGCACGACCAATAACTATTCGACGAGCGGCGGGACGAACGGCACGACCAACAAGATTACCTTCACGTCCGCTCCTGGAACGGGAGCTTTGATCGACAAGGGCGACTACTTCGGCGGCACCAGCTATGCCGCTTATGACGCTACTAATAGCGCCGTCCGCGCCTACGGCAGCGGTGATACGAATTATTCTGCCCAGGCGGCAAGTTCAACCGGATTTGTCGGGACTACTGCTGCGAGCAACGTGGATGTGACCGGAGCTATCACCAACCAGACCACGACTCAGATCAATACCCTCCGCCTCGGCACCACGAATGCCGTCACCATGACGGCCGCCAATACGCTCACCGTGGATGGCATCCTCAAATCGGGCGGCAATGCAGCAACCATCACCGGCGGCAGTGGCATCCAAGCTTCGAGCGGCGGTGAAATGGTGATTCGCACAAACGCTTCGGGTGACACTCTGACGATCAGCACGGTGATTCTGGACAACAGCACGAGCTCGCTCACCAAGTCCGGTCTCGGAACACTGAACCTGAACTCCGTGAACACTTACGCTGGCGGCACGACACTTAATGCGGGCGTGATCGTCTTGGGCAACAACAGTGGGCTCGGCACCGGCACGCTCACGATGAACGGTGGTGTGCTTCAGATGAATGCCAAGACGATCTCGAACAATATTGCCGTTGGGGCGAACGCCTCCGCGATGATTGATAACACGGGCAACAACTCAACGCTGAATGGAAATATCAGCGGCTCTGGAACCCTGACCATCGGGAACTCCAGCGGCAACAACCTGTCGGCTTTCCTCGGCGGTTCGAACTACAGCGGATTCACCGGCACGCTGAATTACTTCACGAGCGGTAATGTTGTGAACATCTTCGCCCCCGGCTCGACCTTAGATCTTTCCAACGCGGCAGTTAACTTCCTCAATCCGGGGAATGTCACGAATTCTGCCTTCAAGACCAATGGGAGTTTCGCCACGAAATTCGGTTCGCTGAGTGGCTATGGTTATATTGAAGACAACGGCACGGTTGAAATCGGCAATCTGAACACCAACACGAACTTCTGGGGAATTATCTCACTCGCGGGCGGCGTCACGAAAGTCGGCACCGGCACGCTGACCCTCAGCGGCGCGAATAGCTACTCGGGTGGCACGACGGTCAAGAACGGCACACTGGTGCTCGGCTATGGCGGCAGTCTTTCGGCAAGCACTACGTTGACCATCGGTGATTCCGCGACGAACACCAATGGCACCTTCCAGCTCGGCGACAGTCTGAACGCGGTCAACACCACGGTGACCAGTCTCGCGACCGCCGGCACGGGCACGTCCAACGCAATCGTAGGCGGCAACGTGAACGTCTCTACCTTGAACGTGAATAACGGCGGCGCTGTCACCTACGGCGGCAAACTCGGCGGCGCGGGCACCAACCAGAACAACCTGGCGCTACTGAAGACGAACAGCGGCCAGCTCACGCTTTCCGGCAGCAATACCTATAGCGGCGGAACGACGGTCAACGCGGGAACTCTGTCAGCGGCCAACAACAATGCATTGGGCAGCGGTGCACTGAATCTGAATGGCGCCACATTGAACAACGCGGGGGCGGGCAGCGACATCACGCTGACGAACAACATCGCGCTCACTGGAGCGAACAGCATCCAGCCAGGCACTAACAAGAACCTGACGATCAGCGGCGGTATCTCCGGCAGCGGTTCGCTGACGATGGGCAACGATAGCAACAACGTTTCTATCTTTTTTGGCGGCACCAACAGCATGACCAGCGGCACCATTACCCTGGCCAACAATACCAACGCGGTTCGCATCTCCAGCACCAACGCGGGCAATGCCAATGTTGCGTGGGTCTTCAATAACACAGGCGTCAATAGAGACACGCTGGATTTCGGCACGGGGACCATCTCCTTCGGTTCGATGACTGGCGCTGGCATTCTTCAGAACAACACGGCGGGCGGCGTGACTCAAACGATCTCAGCCGGTGCCTTGGGAACCACTGATACATTCAGCGGTGCGATCAAAGATTCGAGCACGGGGAACGGCAGCGGCACGATCGCATTCACCAAAGTCGGCACCGGCACGATGAGCCTTACTGGCGCGAACACCTACGCTGGTGGCACGACGGTTAAGAACGGCACGCTGGTGCTAGGAACAGGCGGCAGCCTTTCCACCAGCAACACGCTGACGCTGGGTGATTCCTCAACAAACGCCAACGGCATCTTCCAGTTGGGCAATGGCGGTGGAGCGGTCAATACCACCGTCACCAGCCTCGCGAAGGCAGGCACCGGAACGTTGAATGCCGTGGTCGGTGGCGACGCGGCAGTCTCGACGCTGACGGTCAACAACGGCGGCGCGGTCAGCTACAGCGGCAAACTCGGCGGCGCAGGCACCAACCAAAACAACCTTGCGCTCACCAAGACTGGCGCGGGAACGTTGACGCTCTCCAGCAGCAACACCTACACCGGCGGCACTACGGTCACTACGGGCATCGTTAACTTCGGCAACGCCTCGGCATTTGGCACAGGATCGATCACGCTCAATGGCGGCACGATCCAGGCTGGAGGAGGCTTTACCCTCGCCAATAACATTGTGGTCTCCGCCAGCTCGGTGATCGACATGGTTGGCAACAATACTGCGTTCAACGGCAACCTCAGCGGTTCGTCGGCGGTGAGCTTTACCGACAGCGGCCTCGCTTCCACAGCTACCTTAAGCGGAAACAACAGCGGCTTCAGTGGAACATTCACCATGAGCGGCAACGGCAATGGTAACGCGGTCGATTTCACCTCAGCCAACGCGGGCAGCGCCAGTGCGGCATGGGTATTCAATGATGCCGCTGTTGATCGCGTGCGAATCAAGATCGCCGGCGGCGGCACCATCAACTTCGGATCGCTGGCGGGAAGCGGGCAGATGCAAAACGATACGTCCGCAACGACATCGACAATCAGCGTGGGTGCCCTCGGCACTAGTACGACGTTTAGCGGCACGATGAAAGACAACGGCACGGGCATAATTGCTCTCACGAAGGTAGGTTCTGGCATGCTGACGCTCACCGGAGCAAATGCCTACACCGGCACCACTACGGTGAGCGGCGGCACATTGAACGCGGCAGCCGCGAATGCGTTGCAATCGACCTCAGCAATTACAGTAAGCACCGGGGGCACATTGCTCATCAGCAACAATGCCAGCACCAATCACGTAAACAATTCGGCTACCATCAACCTCAATGGCGGCACCCTTGCCATTGATCCTGCTCAGGAGGGTGTGGCTGCCACGAAGACTGGCGGCACTGTCACCGGAACCAGCACTGTGGGACTCGGGGCGCTGACCCTGAGCGCAAATTCGACGCTCGACTTCGACAGCGCCAGCAATGGCAACCTGCTGGTCTTCGCCACCGGGTTCACGGACGCGGGCAACGCGTTCAAGTTGAACATCACCAACTGGACCAATGCGAACTTCAACGGCACGACGAACTCGGGCCAGAGCACCGACGACCGGCTGGTCTTCAACCAAGACATGTCTTCATTCATTACGGCTGGCGACATCACGTTTGACGGATCGGCAGTCGGCGTGACCCAGATCCAATTGGACAGTGGCTTCTACGAAATCGGTGTCGCGCCTGTTCCCGAGCCTTCCACTTGGGTGGGTGCTGGTCTGATCACCGGACTGGCGGGCTGGAGCCAGCGCCGCCGACTGGCGAATGCCAAGCTCTCGTAATTAGCCAAGTGTCCCGCAGCGACGGGATCTACTGGTTGCTGTCTACCGCCTCGCCTTTGCGACAAATGTAATGAGACACGCTGGCACTGGCAATGCGATGAACGCATTCAGGGCCAGCACGCGCGTCTCGGGCGAGTACGGCATTCTCGAAACGAAGACTTACGACGGTCACGTCTCGAACCAATGTGCGGAGAACGCCTCGTCTGAGGTGAGAGTGGGGCTGGCTGCCGTCGACCAGCGTCGGCTATTGCGGGCAGTTTGGTGCCAAAAACCCATTTGTCGAAGAACTCACGGCCTCGTTCGGCGTGTGAAATGGCACCGCTGCGCAAAAAATCTGAAGTCATAAGCAGTTTGTGGTTGTGTTCTCGTTGAGAAAATTCAGATCATTCCCGCGTTCAGCAACCCCCCAAAGAAATCACGGCTAGAGTTTGCCGTCATTTCGCCCCACCTGCCCTATGAATACTGTACCCCGTTCTTTCACTGTTCCTGGGTTTCACACCCTGCCTGTTTTGTCCCCAGCGTTCGCGCTTTTCTGCATGGGACTTTCTGCATTCGCTGCCAACCCCGATCCGTCGTCCGCATCCACCGTCGGTCAGGCCGTTCATAATCCGGTGACCAATACGGACACGACGGTGCAGGAACTTATCGTCGATCCGGCGGGAACGCCGACGGCGGGCAGCACAGCTTTCGTCCGAACGGCAGACGGGTATGCGTTTTTAGTCAAGAACGTCGGCGAAAAAATCTACAACAGCGACACGCCGCCGCTTGGTTTCACGGTTACGGCAAAAAATGCAGGCACCAAAGTCGCCACGTTGGATCCCGATCCGGTGGGCGGAGCCACGGCGGATTTCACCTATCAGGAGCCGTATGTGGACTTCCAAGCGCAGTTCAATTCCACTCCAGCTCCCTCGGCGCCAGGTTCGTCTGACGTAGTCTCCGGGGCCAGTGGCGTTCGCAATGTGCAGACGGGGGCCGGTGGTTCCAATGGGCGCGCGGGCGCATTGGTCGTCCCGCCCACTTCGGGAGGAAACGGGGCCACGGGTCCGGCTGCCACAGTGAATAATTCCACGACGATTTCCACTACGAATCAAATCGGCATCGAGGCGGGCAGCATCGGCGGAAATGGCGGCAAGGGAGGCAATTCTTATCTCTCCGTGTTTAGCGGGCGCGATGGCGGCAACGGCGGCGCCGGTGGGCCAGTCGATGTGACCAATCAAACCGGAGTCCAAGTGGCGACATCGGGTGACGACGCGATTGGCATCTATGCCTACAGCCGCAGCGGTCAGGCGGGAAATGGCGGCAGTGGCTTTGCGGCTCCCGGGGGCGGCACAGGCGGCCATTCGGCCGATGGCGGCAGTGTGAATGTAAACAATCTGGGTAACATCATTACCACCGGAACCAGCGCCTATGGCATTTATGGCTTGAGTGTGAGTAACAACGGTGGCAACGGCGGCTCTCAATGGGGTCTCGTGGGCGAGAGCGGCAGCGGCGGATTTGGCGGCAGCGGCGGGTCCGTCACCATCACCAATGGCACGACAGGGACGATCAACACCGCTGGTAATTTCGCCCACGGCATTTACGCCCAGAGCATTGGCGGCAGCGGCGGATCGTCGGGCACCTCGGGAAATTTGATTCTTTCCCTGCAAGGCGCGTCGGATAATGGCGGCAACGGCGGAGTCATCTCGGTCACGAATAACGGCATCATTGATACCGGTGGCGACGATGCGCGAGGCATTTTTGCACAATCCATCGGCGGCGGCGGCGGCGCTGGCGGGAGTTCGGGAGGACTCATCGCCCTGGGCGGCTCTGGCTCGAATGGCGGCAGCGCCGGCACGGTCACGGTGACCAACGGTGCCACGGGCAGTATTCATACCAAAGGCACGCGTTCGGATGCCATTTTTGCGCAGTCGGTCGGCGGCAGCGGTGGCAGCGGCTCGGATGCGGGCGGTCTGGTAGCCGTCGGCGGCAGCGGCAGCAAGGCGGGTAATGGTAGCGATGTGACCGTGGAAAACTACGGCACAATCACGACTGAAAAGGACAACGCACGCGGCATTGTGGCTCAGAGCATCGGCGGCGGTGGCGGCGACGGCGGCTCCTCGGGCGGAATGGTTTCCGTGGGTGGCAGCGGCGATGGCGGCGGCACCAGCGGGACGGTCACTGTGAAAAATGGCGGCGGCATTACGACGGCTGGAAATGACGCACGCGGCATCCTCGCGCAATCGGTCGGCGGTGGCGGCGGCAACGGCGGCAGTTCAGGTTCCATCGGCTTGTTCGCAGGCGTGGCCATCGGCGGCAGCGGCGGCAAGGGCGGAGCGGGCGGCAACGTCGCATTAACTTTACAAGGCATCGATGCCAACACGGCCTCAGTCATTCATACCGATGGCGACCGGGCTGGGGGACTACTCGGGCAATCCGTCGGTGGTGGTGGCGGAAATGGCGGCGGCGCGGTCCAGGTTTCCGTGGGATTTGGCGGAGCGGCATCTTTCGCCATCGGCGGCCAAGGCGGCGAAGGCGGCCAAGGCGGCACCGTTTCTCTCAGCAACGGAGGCGGGCAGAGCATTATCGAAACTGGCGGAACCGATTCCACCGCGGCATTTTTGCAAAGCGTCGGCGGCGGTGGTGGCAATGGCGGTTATGCGGTCGCAGTCGCGGTTGCCGGAGGCCCGGTTTCCGGTTCCTTGAGTCTGGCCATCGGTGGCAAAGGCGCAAAGGGCGGCGTTGGCGGCAACATCAATGCCGGAACATTCAATGGCGACGGGACTTTGGCTTCAACCGGGTTCAACGGCAGCATCCTGACGACCGGCGAGCGTTCGGCGGGCTTCATCGCGCAATCGATCGGCGGCGGTGGCGGCAATGGTGGTCTGGCGGTTTCCGGCGCAGGCGGCGGCTCACTTTTCTTTAGCGGGTCCATCGCGGTCGGCCTCGGTGGCGCGGGCGCGGGCGGCGGTCAGGGCGGTGACGTTCTGCTCGGAATCAACGGCAACATCGAAACTCAGAAAGCCTCCAGCACCGCACTTCTCGCGCAATCGGTCGGCGGCGGCGGTGGCAACGGCGGCGGATCTGTGGCGGGTTCCATCGCGGCCTCGGCCGGAGGCGCGGCCAGCGTTTCCGTCGGCATCGGCGGCAATGCCGGAACTGGCAGCAAGGGCGGCACCGTCCGTCTCGGCACCCAGTCGGGTTCCATTAAAACCAGCGGCCAAAGTTCCGCCGGTATCGTTGCGCAATCGGTCGGCGGCGGCGGCGGCAACGGCGGCTTCAATGTCTCGGCCGGAGGTTCCGGCGCAGGCGGACTGGCTGCTGCCATCAATGTCGGATTAGGCGGCAAAGGCGGCGGCGGCGGCGACGGCGGTTTGGTGACAGCCGACTTGCATTCCAATGTGACGACCACGGGTGAAAACTCCGGAGCCATCGTTGTGCAATCGGTTGGCGGCGGCGGCGGCAATGGCGGCTTCAACGTCTCGGCCGGAGCGGCCGGAGCTGCGGGCGGCGCAGGCGCAGTCTCCGTGGGCTTGGGTGGAAGCGGTGGGACCGGCGGAATCGGCGGCACCGTCATTGCGAAATCCACCGGCATTATTTCAACAACCAACGACCGGTCTTCCGGCATCGTTGTGCAATCCATCGGCGGTGGTGGCGGCAATGGCGGCTTCAATGTTTCTGCCGGAGCGGCCGGCGCGGGAGTTGCCAGCGGCGGAGTTTCAGTCGGATTGGGCGGAAAAGCCGGAGCCGGCAATAACGCGGGTGATGTCACCGCCACGACTTCGGGAAAAGTCACGACCCTGGGCACTGACTCCGCAGGCATCGTCGCGCAATCCATTGGCGGCGGCGGTGGCAACGGCGGCTTCAATGTTTCCGGTGTCGGCAGCGGCGCGGGCGTGGGCAGCGCAGCCATTTCCGTCGGGCTCGGCGGCAACGGTGGCGCGGGTGGCGACGGAAAAAATGTCACGCTCACCGTCACCAACGACGTCACTACATCCGGGGTCCGTTCCGGTGCGGTCGCAGCGCAGAGCATCGGCGGTGGCGGCGGCAATGGTGGATTTAACATTTCCGGTGCCGGCTCAGGTGCGGGCGTGGGCAGCGGCTCGATCAGCGTTGGCTTGGGCGGAAGTGGCGCGGGCGCTGGTGACGGCGGCCTCGTCAACGCAACGGCAACCGGCGATTACATCACCGGGGCGGACTTTTCGTATGGCATCCTCGCCCAATCTGTGGGCGGTGGTGGTGGCAACGGTGGATTCAATATCTCGGGCGGTTTATCCGGCGGTGGAGTCGGCAGCGGCGGCATTGCCATAGGCTTGGGCGGTTCCGGCGGCATGGCTGGAAATGGCGGAAGATCGGACACAGATCGGGCCGTGACGCTCTTTTCCAACGGATCTGTATTTACCAACGGAATTTCCTCCGCTGGCATCATCGCGCAATCCATCGGTGGCGGTGGCGGCAACGGCGGTTACAACATCTCCGCCACTCTTTCCGGGGCCGGCGGCGGCAGCGGTGCCGTTTCCGTCGGACTCGG
This sequence comes from Chthoniobacterales bacterium, assembly GCA_039930045.1. Classification (NCBI taxonomy): domain Bacteria; kingdom Pseudomonadati; phylum Verrucomicrobiota; class Spartobacteria; order Chthoniobacterales; species Chthoniobacterales bacterium. Next base: position 76,360 of record JBDSQB010000010.1, read on the forward strand.
CGGCAGCGGTGGCAGCGGCGGCAGTGGCAAAGGCGTTTTTGCCCAGATGACATCCGATGTCACCACGATGAAAAATGATTCGGGCGGCATTCTGGTCCAGTCAGTTGGCGGCGGCGGCGGCAATGGCGGCTTCAATATCTCCGGCAGTCTTTCCGGCGCTGGCACCGGCAGCGGCGGCATTTCTGTCGGACTCGGCGGCAATGGCGGCTCGGGCGGACGCGCGGGTGACATCGACTCCTCATCCACTGGAGAAATCATCACTATGGGTGATCGCTCCGCCGGATTCGTCAGCCAGTCGATTGGTGGCGGTGGCGGCAGTGGCGGCTTCAATATTTCCGGCAGCCTTTCCGGCGCTGGCACAGGCAGCGGTTCCATCAGTGTGGGGCTGGGAGGCGACGGCGGTGTTGGCAACGTCGCGGGCAACGTGACGGCTCTTTCCACCGGCAAAGTCTGGACATTCGGCCTCGACTCGACCGGCATTCTCGCCCAATCCGTGGGCGGCGGTGGCGGTAACGGCGGTTACAATATTTCCGCAGGAGCTTCCGCGGCAGGCACGGGCAGTGGCTCGGTCAACGTCGGGTTGGGTGGCAAGGGTGGTGCCGCAGCCAATGCGGGAACGGTCAACCTCACTGTGCAGAACACCGTTTACACCGATAAAAATCGGTCTTACGCGGTCATCGGCCAGTCCATCGGCGGTGGCGGCGGCAATGGCGGTTTCAATATTTCAGCCTCGGCCACGGGTGCCGGCGCAGGCAGTGGCGCGGTTAGCGTCGGGTTAGGCGGCAATGGTGCGGGCGGCGGCAATGGCGGCGCGGTCACCGTAACGACTTCCGACTTTATTCAGACCAAAGGAAACCAATCGGGAGGCATCCTCGCCCAATCGGTCGGTGGTGGTGGCGGCAACGGCGGATACAACGTGTCCGCAGCCGGATCGGGTGCCGGCACCGGCAGCGCGGCAGTTTCAGTCGGCTTGGGCGGCTCCGGCGCAGGTGGCGGAGATGGATCGACCGTGGATCTGACGGTAACCAACTCAGTCCTCACGGGTGGCAATACTTCCCCAGGCATCGTCGCCCAGTCGGTCGGCGGTGGCGGTGGAAATGGTGGATTTGACGTTAGTGCTTCCGGTTCTGGAGCTGGCACCGGCAGCGGTGCGGTTAGCGTGAGCCTCGGCGGCAGCGCCGGATCGGGCGGGAACGCCGAACGGGTGACTTCCAACGTAACCGGAGACATCACGACTTCCGGCGACAACTCGGGCGGTTTGCTCGCGCAATCGGTCGGTGGTGGTGGCGGCAATGGTGGTTTTAGTGTGAGCGCGGCCATTTCCGGAGCTGGCACAGCCAGTGGCGCGGTCGCCGTTGGCCTAGGTGGCAGCGGCGGTTCGGGCGGACACTCGGGGAACGTGACATCCACATTGACAGGCGATGTTTCCACCGGTGGCAAAGACGCTTCGGGCATCATTGCACAATCTCTGGGCGGCGGCGGCGGTAATGGCGGCATCGCCGTGTCCGGCTCGATCTCCGCAGCGCAAACCGCGAGCGGAGCTGTTTCTGTCAGCATCGGTGGAACGGGCGGCGGCGGCGGCTACGCAGGGACGGTTAACAACACCGTCACCGGAAACGTCACAGCCAAAAAAGAAAACTCTGGCGGTATCCTGGCTCAATCATTGGGCGGCGGCGGTGGCAACGGCGGCATTTCTGTTAGTGGTTCTCTGTCTCTGGCCAACACCGCCAGTGGCGCAGTTTCCGTGGGAGTCGGTGGTGCGGGTGGCGGCGGTGGAGCGGCTGGCGAAGTCACCAACAACGTGACCGGGACAACCATGACCGAGGGCGACAATGGCTTCGGCATCGCCGCCCAGTCGATCGGTGGTGGAGGTGGAAATGGCGGACTCAATGTCAGCGGAGCTCTTTCCCTCGCGAAAACCGCTTCCGGCGCAATTGCTGTGGGCATCGGCGGAGCGGGCGGTGACGGGGGCGACGCAGCGAATGTGAGCAACACCGTGTCTGGTTACGTGCAGACGCTAGGTGATAATGCAACTGGCATCCTCGCGCAGTCCGCCGGCGGCGGTGGCGGCAACGGCGGCCTCAATATTAGCGGCACAATCACCGCAGCCCAGACTGGCAGCGGCGGCGTCGCGGTCGGCGTGGGCGGCTTCGGAGGATCTGGCGGTATTGGCAAAAACGTCATTAACAATGTCACTGGAGGCACGGTAACAACCGGATCGCATTCCGATGGCATCGTCGCCCAAAGCTTGGGCGGCGGCGGCGGCAACGGTGCCATCAACGTCACCTCGGCAGTCAATCTTTCCAAGGAAAACGGCGGCGCGCTCGGCATTGGAATCGGCGGTTTCGGCGGCGACGGCGGCAACTCCGGCGATGTTACCAGCACGATTGCTACGACAGTCGCTCACAACATAATCGCAACCCTAGGCGACAACTCCTCCGCCATCATTGCCCAGTCTTTGGCTGGAGGTGGCGGCAACGGCGGCGTCAACGTCACTGGCGTAGTTAACCTAACAGGCAAGAACGGAGCGGCCATCGGAGTCGGAGTCGGCGGTTTCGGCGGCGGCGCTGGAAATGCTGGCAACGTCGTTCTCGGTGTCACCGGTCCGGTTTCGACCCAGGGAAATGATTCTCACGGCCTTCTCGCGCAATCCATTGGCGGCGGTGGCGGCAATGGCGGAACCAATGTCACGGGCGCTTTGGCCATGACCAGTTCCAGCGGCGGCTCGTCCAAGGCGGTGGCGGCTTCCATTGGTATCGGCGGCTTTGGCGGCGATGGCGGCACGGCCGGCAATGTCGATGTGACTTACACCGGAACGATCGTGGCCCAGCCGCGTGTGCTGGTTCCTGACTTTACCGATCCCATTACGAGCGTCTTCACTCCAGCTCATCTCGAGTTGAAGGAAGGAACCGGCTCACATGGCATCGCGGCGCAGTCGATTGGCGGCGGTGGCGGCAACGGCGCCATCAATGTCAGCGCAGGAATTTCCTATGCCCGGGGCGATGGCGACGGTTATGGAATCGTCGTCGGAGTCGGTGGCTTTGGCGGAAAAGGCGGCAACGCGGGCAACGTTGGCGTGATCGTGAACGGAAATGAAAGCATCTCCTCCTACGGCGCGGCGCATTCCGGCATTCTCGCCCAGAGCGTGGGCGGCGGTGGCGGCAATGGCGGCACCAACGTCAGCGGTGGAATCGTATCTGACTCGCCTCTAATCGTTGGAGTCGGCGGGTTTGGAGCCGACGCAGGAACGGCTGGAAACGTCAACGTCGCTGCGGCGACCAACGTTTTCGCCTCAGCGGGAGATTCGAAGAATTTCAGTTCCGCTGGAATTCTGGCGCAAAGCCTTGGCGGTGGCGGCGGCAACGGCGGACTGAATGTCAGCGGAGGCGTCTCGCTTAACAAAGCGGCCGATGTTCCGTCCATCACCGTCGGCGTCGGCGGCTTTGGCGGTGCGGGATCGACCAGCGGTAACGTCGTCGTTAATCAAACGGGGAACGCCATCACTTCCGGAAACTGGATCCACGGCGTCATGGCCCAATCGATTGCGGGCGGTGGCGGCAACGGTGGACTGAACGTGAGCGGAGAAATCAATTTCGCGGATTCGGAAAACTCAGGGGGCAAAAAAGACCTCACCATTGTCGCCGGTATCGGCGGAAATGGCGGCCAAGGTGCCAATGCCGGAAATGTCTCGGTCACACAAAACGGCATCGTCTCCACCAAGGGCGACAACGCACGGGGAGTTGCGGCGCAATCCATCGGTGGTGGTGGCGGCACGGGCGGGATGAACGTCACAGGCATCCTCGCCAAGAAAAGTTCGCCCGTCAGCGTGGGCGTGGGCGGATCGGGTTCGGGCGGCGGCAATGCGGGCTCGGCCTCGGTTTTCCGCGGCTTGGCAGGAAGTCCAACTGGAATCGTGAGTACGGATGGAAAAGGCGCTTACGGCATTGAGGCCACGAGCATCGGCGGCGGCGGCGGAGATGCCGGAATGAATGTGATCGCAGCGGTCAGCAAAGCGGGTGACGACGATACGGCGGCTGGTTTTGAGGCGCAGATTGCCATCGGCGGCGCTGGCGGCGAGGCCGGCAACGGCGGTGCTGCGCGCGTGGAAAACTACAGCGTGATCACGACCGCTCAGGACAACAGTCACGGCATTATTTCGCAGTCGATCGGCGGTGGCGGTGGCAATGCCAACGTCAATTTCGCCACGACTTACGAGGATAAAAACGACAAGAACATGGGCTTCAACCTCGCCATCGGAGGTGCGCCTGGCGACGGCGGCAGTGGTTCGACTTCCGATGTTATCCAAGTCGGCGATATTGAAACCCAGGGTTCCAATTCTTATGGCATCCTCTCGCAATCCATCGGTGGTGGTGGCGGCAACGCCACTCTGAACTCGATTTCCTCGAAAAACGACGGTGGCAAACTTACCATTTCCCTCGGGCGCATGGGCGGCATGGGCGGCACGGGCGCGGACGTTTCGCTCTCCTCCGATGGAAATGTCATCACCCACGGCGACACCTCTTTTGGAATGCTCGCCCAATCCGTCGGCAACGGTGGCGGCAACAGTTCGACGACTTCCATTACAGCGGACGCTCCGAAGAAAGACGATGACAAACCCGCCGAATCCTTCGCTCTCTCCGTGGGGCTCGAAGGCGGCACCGGCGGCAGCGCGGGAGCAGTGATTCTCACAGCCAAAGGCACCGTGACCACCGACGGCCAGGGCGCTCACGCCATCTTCGCCCAAAGCGTCGGCGGCGGCGGCGGCAACGGCGGTTCGGCGGATACTTTCGGGAAGACCAAGGCTCCGACAGCCGCTCTCTCACTGGGAGGCAAAGGCGGCAGCGGCGGCGTGAGTGGAAATGTTTCGGTGACCAATTCCGCGATCGTTCACACCAAAGGCGAAAGCGCCCTCGGCATCATCGCACAGTCCATCGGCGGCGGCGGCGGCACTGGCGGCATGGCCCGCACCGGTGGCGAAGAAGCCCTCTCCGATGGCGCAACCGTGAGCGTTGGAGGCAACGGTGGAACTGGCATGAAAAGCGGAAACGTCGATGTCGCGAACAGCGGCATCATTGTTACGGACGGGCTGAGTTCCCACGGTGTCCTCGCACAATCGATCGCCGGTGGTGGCGGTAATGCCGGCATGACGGTGAACTCTATTTTGAAGGACAACAAAGATACCGCCAAGCGACTCGCGGTGTCCGTGGGAGGCAGTGGCGGCGACGGTGCCGTCTCTGGAACCGTCAATGTGGTGAACACCGGCGGCATCGGGACGAATTCGGCAAACGCAGTCGGCATCTTTGCGCAATCCATCGGCGGCGGCGGAGGAAATTCCGACAGCGTCATGACAGGCATCGCCAACGGCATGGGCGGTGGCAACACCTACTCTATGGGCATTGGCGGCAGCGGTGGCACCGGCGGTGCGGCTAGGGCAGTGACCGTTTCCAATATCGGAGGAATCGACCCTAACTCCGGTCGCATCGAAACCATGGGAGATCGTTCCTACGGCGTCCTCGCCATGAGCGTTGGTGGCGGCGGCGGCACAGGCAGCGTCACAGAAACGACTCAGAACGTCACCAATCCCACAGAGACCTCCAACTCAAAAAGCTACAGCTTGAGTCTGGGTGGATTCGGCGGCGACGGCGGCACTGGCGGCGCGGTGGTGGTCAACAATTCCGGCACCATTACCACGCACGGCATTCAAGCCCACGGCATTTTGGCCGAATCCATCGGCGGCGGTGGCGGCAACGGCGGTATGAGCGTGGCCGGCGAGAAAGCCATTGGCACGAAATCGTCCGACACCTCGCCCACCGCAGAGAAAGCCGTCGCCTTGTCGATTGGCGGCAGCGGCGGCACGGGCAACAAAGGAGGCGACGTGACGGTGAACAACACCGGCGGCATCGAGGTCTTCGGCGAAAAAGCTTATGGCATCTACGCCCAAAGCGTCGGTGGTGGCGGCGGCGATGGTGGCATGTCCATTGTCACTTCCCGCGACCTTCGAAAAAATCCGCAGGCTGACATGAAAGGCTCCTCTTCCCAGCTTTCGCTCGGCGGTGCGGGCGGCGACGGCGCGGACAGCGGCAACGTCTTGATCCAGCACGATGGGAACATCATTTCCCACGGCGACAACTCTTATGGCATCTTCGCCCAATCCGTTAGCGGCGGCGGCGGCAACGTGGGCCTGACGGAAAAAAATCCCGCCTGGATGGCTGGTGATTTTGACATCTCCACTCTCATTGGCGGCCAGTCGGGTTCCAATGGAATCGCAGGCACGGTCACCATCAACACCAAGGGAAGCATCACCATGCTGGGCAAAAACAGTTTTGCGCAGCTCGGCCAGTCCATCAATGGCGGCGGCGGCAACGTCGATCTCTTCCTCGACTTCAGCGAGCACGCGGTGGCGCTCGGCGACAACGGCGTGGCCGTTCCTCCAGGTCCGGGCACTGCTGAGGACTCGAAAGTGCTCTTGCAGTCGAAGGTCAAATTGGGCAGCGAATCTCAGCTTAACAACGCTGGCAGCGCCATCCTTTCCACTCATGTTGGCGATCTGGTCACCCAGGGAAAATCCTCGGTGGGCTCCCTGATCCAGTCCATTGGCGGTGGCGGCGGCAATCATACTTCCGACCTGAAGGTCGATACGAATGCCATCGTCAATCTGGCTCTCAGCCTCGGTGGCAAAGACTCCACCAACAATAGCGGTGGTGCGGTCAGTCTGGATCGCGCAGGAAACATCCTCACCACCGGCTCCCGCTCACCGGGGTCCGTGGTTCAATCCATCGGCGGTGGCGGCGGCAATTTGGCCGCCAGTGTCACGCGAGTTCCCGCGCCAGCTCTTCCGAAGATTACCAAATCCCGGAGCCTGACCCCTCGGATTTTGCCTCCAGTTCCACCCGGAATAACCACTGCCAACGGCACGCTCGGAGCCGACAACGGAACTTTGAGCAACGGTGGCGACATGAATGTGAGCAATGCAGGCGACGTCCAAACCATGGGCAAGAATTCCTATGCGTTGCTGGTGCAAAGCGTCGGCGGCGGTGGCGGAAAACTGGACCTGACCGGATTTGACGCGGCCAAAATCGCTCTCGGCGGAACCAACGGATCTTCTGGAAACGGTGGTGCGATAGTCTTGAACAACACGGGAGACATCATGACCAGCGGCCCACGAGCCAACGGCATCATCGCCCAGTCCATCGGCGGCGGCGGCGGCGCTGTGTTTACAGACACAACGGCGAATCGAATCAAACTCCAATTGCGCAGCGACAACACCGGAAACGGCGGCGACGTTTTGTTGAATCAACTGGGCAATGTCCAGGTGGACGGAACAGATTCCGTCGGCATCTTTCTCCAATCCATCGGCGGTGGCGGCGGATCCGTGGACCGCATTTTCTCCGACACAGCCGGTGGCGCGGGAAATTCCGGTGCAGTTACATTGCTCTTGAAAGGTGACGTCGCAGCTGGCGGCTTCCACGGGACTGGCATCTTTGCCCAGTCTCGTTCCATGGGAGGACAAGGCAATATTCTCATCTCATCGGCTTGGGATCATTTCATCTACGCCGGTGCCAAGGGAGTCGCGGTGCAAATCTCTGGAGGCAGTCACAATGAGTTCATCAACCGTGGATTGGTCAGCGAATTCGATGGCGTGAAAGGCTGGTCAGTGATCGGCGGATACCGCCGCGAAATGGTGGACAACTATGGAACGATGATCGGCCAGGTCGATCTCGGAAAGAGCATCAACGGCTTCACCAACCACTCCAACGCGACCTTGATTCCCGGTCCGCTCTTCCTGCTGGGCGCTCCGACAAACCTGCTGTTGAACGAAGGCGTCATGATCACCGGCGGGGTGAACAATGCCCAGCACACGGACGTGACGGGGAGCTTCGTGCAGACCGATCGCGGCGTGACTTTTGGAGAACTGGACTTCGCCCGGAGCGAGCTCGACCAATACTATCTCACTGGCACGGCCAAACTCGCGGGCGAGATGAATATTTCGCTGTTGAATCCGCAGTTGGTGCCTGCCGGTCATTTCCAGAAAGTGCTGTATCACGCCGTGCGCGGAGTCACGGATGACGGCATGTTCCTGACCACGGCCCCGTCGGTGGTGATCAACTACGACATTCTTTATCCGGACAAAGAAACAGCGGTCCTCGATTTCAACGTGGATTTCTCACTTGGCGGAGCTTTGGGCCGCAACCTGCGTTCAGTGGGCGACTACATCAATCGCATTCAGAACGCCGGAAGCTCGAAAGCGTTGGCCGATACCATCGTCAAGCTGCTCTACGACCCCACCATCCAGGCGTATAAAGAATCGCTTTCGCAACTTGCTCCCGACATTTACGGCGAGCATCAGGCGGATTTGATTCGTGGTTCGGAACGCTTTAACCAACTGACGTTGGAGGGTGGAAATTACCGGTTCGATGCTCATGGACGCCTCCTCTGGTTCAACTTGGAAAACCAAGACACCCTGCATCGTTCCTACGTCGATTACAAAGCCGTCCGCCAGACAGCGGAGCGCGCGGCAGTCGGCATCGAGCAGGAGTTTAATGATCACTGGACTGCCGGTCTGGCGTTTTCTGTCGAGAAAAATGAGGCCAGCGGCTACAACGGCCTTTGGACATCCGATGGAACCACCGAGCATTTGGGCGCGGTGCTGAAAAAGCAAATCGGGGCGACGGAATTTGCAGGCGTCGTTTCTTACAGTTGGAATCAAACAGACACCGAACGCCAGGGCAGGGTGACGACGCACTTTACGACGGACGTGACCCGGGACATCGAGGCGTTCAACGCAATGCTTCGCGCTTCGCATGTCTTCGATCTGCGCAGCTTCTATCTCAAGCCGATAATCGACGTCGGGTATACCTACCTGATGACCAATGCAGCGACGGAAAAAAATGGTGGAGCCACCAGCCTGACGTTGCGGAATTATGACGAAAGCCATTACTGGACCCGGCCCGCGCTGGAGTTCGGCAATGTCTTCACCTTTGCAGATCGATCCACTCTGCGAGTCTATGGCGTCATCGACTACCAATATTATTTCCAAGGACGCGACACCTTTGTCCGCGCTGGCTTTGCTGGCGCTCCTTCGGGAGTTTCGCCGATCAACGATCCGATTGAACTCGATTCGTTCTTCGACGCCACCATCGGACTGGAATACATCACGCGGAAAAACATCGGCTTTGGAGTCGGATACAGCAAAACCTTTGGCGACCATTACGACCGCGACTTGATCAATGTGAAGTTCAGTGTGCCATTCTAAGAACATTCCTTGCCGTTGACCTAGAGTCACGCATAGTACCGGCCACTCTTATATCGAACCAACCTGCGTCTTCACGACGACCGTAGAAAGCAGGTGAAACACAGTTTCAAACTAGATATTCTAGAGTCAATAAGCACCCATAGCTCAGTTGGATAGAGCACCGGATTTCTAATCCGATGGTCGCTGGTTCGAGTCCAGCTGGGTGCATTCCTCCCATGACTGTCCTTTCCATCCGCCAGATGATCGAACTTGAAACGCGGGCCTTTGCCAGCGGAGTGGACGCATGGGAATTGATGCAGGAAGCCGGGCGGCAAATGGCTTGCGCGATTCGTCAGAGATTTCCGCAACCCGGCTTTTGCCGCGTATTTGCGGGAAAAGGAAACAACGCTGGCGACGCTTGGGTGGTCGCCCGATTGTTAGACGAGGCGGGCTGGAAAGTGGAGGTCGAATGTCCGTTTCCCATCGGCGAAATGTCCCCGCTGGCTCGCCGCGCGATCGAGGGTTGGACAGGACGAAAATCTTCCGCCGAAACAACACCGCCCAATCGCCGACCGCCGTTCATCGTCGTGGATGGATTGCTCGGGATCGGTGCGCAAGGCGAAGTCCGCCCGCCGCTGCGCGAAATGATCCACGAAATCGCACGGCAACGAGCGCAGGGCGCGGTCGTCTTTTCACTCGATCTGCCCAGCGGACTGGGAACGGAAACGTGCGTCGTTGCGGATCACACACTCACCGTTGGTTTTGCCAAGGACGTGCTGCTGGCCGACGCGGCGGCGCACTTCGTCGGACGCATTTCTGTCCTGCCGCTGGAGGAACTTTCCAGTCGAGTTACAGACGAATCTGCGGATGAACTCGCGACCGCGGCGACCCTGCGTTCCGTGCTGCCACCGCGCTCGTTCGACATTCACAAAGGCGAATGCGGGCGCGTGATGTTAGTTGCGGGCAGCCTCGGCACGGCGGGCGCGGCAGTGCTGGCGGCCCATGGCGCGTTGCGGGCCGGAGCCGGATTGGTCTCACTGGTTTGCCCGCCAGAAATTTACCCGACCCTGGCTCCCATGCTGCCGCCCGAAGTGATGGCGCGTCCGTGGGATCAGATGGGCGAAACGAAGATGGACGTGCTCGCCATTGGACCCGGACTCGACCCCAAGTGGCGCGACGCCATCTGGCCGCTCATCGAATCCGCCCCCATTGGCCAACCGCTCGTGCTCGATGCTGGTGCGCTTACCATTTTGGCCGAAGACATTTCACGGTTGGAAAAACTGCCAGGCCCCATTCTCCTCACGCCGCATCCGGGAGAAATGGAACGCCTTTTCCCCCGGCAAAATCGCACCCGCGCTCAGTGGGCGGCGGACTGCCTTTCCACTCACGGCAACGTCACGCTCCTGCTGAAAGGCTCCCGCACCCTCGTCGCACAACGCGACTGGCCCGCGAGTTACAATTCCACCGGGCATCCAGGCATGGCCACCGGCGGCATGGGCGACACGCTTACCGGAGTTTGCGCCGCCCTGCTCGGGCAAAAACTTTCCACCCGCGATGCCGCGCGCGTGGGTGCCTGGGTCTGCGGACGCGCTGCCGAAATTGCCGTGGAAGAGAGCGGCCAAAGTCAGGAATCGCTCTTGCCATCCGACTTGCATTCGACTCTCGGACGCGCCTTTTCCGATCTGCGCGCGGGCGTTTACTAAGGCGAGTTCAGGGAAAATCGCCGCTTGTGAACGACGGCGTACTCCGCCAAGTTGCGCCCACTTATGAGCGATAAAAAATCGGGGTGTCTCGCGCTGTCATTATTTTTGGCCCTCTGCGTCAGCCTTCTCATCAACGTCGGACTTTTTTCCACCAAAGTCGGCAACTCCATCAAGCACTCGGCCATGAAATCGGGTGTCCAGTCCGACCTGCCGAGCTTCGATGAAACCGTCGTGCAAAACGCCACCAGCGGCTCCGGCGACCGTATTGCTGTCATCGAGATTCGGGGCGTCATCAGCAGCTCGGCGCCTGGTCGCCTCACCGACTCCATGGTCGATGACGCGAAGGTCGCCTTGCGCCAGGCCACCAATGACGAAAACGTCCGCGCCATCGTCCTGCACATCGATTCGCCGGGCGGGGAAGTCACCGCCTCCGACGTCATTTACAACGAAGTCCGCGCCGCGCGGCAGAAGAAAAAAGTCGTCGTTTACATGGGCTCCGTCGCAGCCTCTGGCGGCTACTACATTGCCTGCGGCGGCGACTATCTGATGGCCAACGAAACGACCATCACCGGCAGCATCGGCGTCATCATGCACACGCTGAAATACAAGGATCTCTTCGGCAAAATCGGCGTCGAATCCGTTGTCTTCAAGAGCGGCCAATTCAAGGACATCCTCAGTGGCAGCCGCGACATGACCGAGCCCGAACGCGCCTACATTCAGGCGATGGTCATGCAGACCTACGACAAATTTGTCGGCATCGTCGCCAGCGAACGAAAAATCGACGAGGCCTATCTCCGGACTAACATCGCCGATGGACGCATCATTTCTGGCAAAGACGCCGTGGGTTCCAAGCTGATCAACGCCACCGGCTACATCGAGGACGCCTACAACAAGGCACGCGAACTCGCCAACTCGCCGAACGCCGCCATCGTGGAATACAAGGCGAAGTTCCGCTTCGGCAATCTGCTGCGGAGTTTTGGAGCCGAGTCCAAGTCGAATGCCAAGGTCGAAGTCTCGCTCGGCGAGGGAATTCTGCCGCATCTCGAGTCGGGTCGGCTCTATCTGCTGCCGTCGTTCTACGCGGAATAAATCGTGGCCCTCGCACTCGAGATCGCCCTCGCACTGGTCAGCGGCGTGTTCCTTTTCGCGCTCCTCCAGCGTGCATTTTTTCCGGCGAAACCAGCCGGACACCCCAGCTTGTTTGGCCAGATGGACATCGCGGTGGCGCTCACTCTGTCTGTGCTTTTCGGCTGGCTGGCGATCGGACTTTTCAGCGCGCCGGAAAAACCCTTCACCGAAAGTGACATCCTCGGCAGCCTCATCATGCAGGCGCTTTTTGGCAGCGCCGTTCTAGGCTATCTCGCCATTCGAAAAATCCCGCTGCGGGACTACTTCGGCCTCGACCACCGATCCGCCTGGAAGTCGATTCTCCTCGGATTCGTCCTCATGCTGGGCATCTTACCCTGCATCGGCATTCTCGCGAACGTCCTCAACACCGAGCCGGCCAGCGAGCAGGCGGCGGTGAAATTCTTTCGCGGCAGCACTTCGCTTCAAGCCCGAGTCATGCTCGCCTTCATGGCCGTCGTCGTCGCTCCCGTCGTCGAGGAAATGGTCTTTCGCGGATTGCTTTATCGCATCTTCCAAGGGTATTTTGGAAAAATCTCCGCGATGTTTTTTACCTCCGTTCTCTTCGCCGCCATCCACGGAAACATTCCCACGCTGCTGCCGCTCACGCTGCTGGCCTTTGGCCTCACCGCCGGGCTGGAGCTCACCGGCAGCCTGCTCGTGAACATCGCCATGCATGCGACTTTCAATGGTATCAGCCTGCTCTTTTTACTGAACGAAGGTGCCCGATGAGACTGCAAGGTTACGGCGAGGACCGACTGGTTTCCGAGTTGCTGGCAGACCTGCCACATCTCCACAAGGAAGTCTCCACCGGCCCCGGCGACGACTGCGCGGTCATTGCCCAGCGCGGGTCGAAATGGGATCAACTCCTGAAGACCGACACCATCGTCGAGGGCATTCATTTCGAGCCTGCGGCACCGCCCGCCGCCGTCGGCTGGAAAGCCATTTGCCGCGCCATCAGCGACGTCGCAGCGATGGGGGGCGAGTCGCAATTTGCCCTCATCACATTGGGATTGAACTCCGATGTGACCGTCGCCTGGGTGAAAAAACTTTACGCTGGCATCAGCCGCGCCGCCTGCCGTTACAACGTCGAAATCGTCGGCGGCGAAACCGTCCGCACCACCGGCCCGGCCTTCATCACTGCCAGCCTCACCGGGCGCGTCGAACACGGTCGCGCCGTCCTCCGCAGCGGCGCAAAAAGCGGCGACGCCATTCTCGTCACTGGCAAACTCGGCGGCTCCCTCGCTGGCTGGCATCTCAAGTTTCAACCCCGCGTCGCCGAGGGACGCTGGCTGGGAGAGTCGGGAAAAGTCCACGCCATGATGGACCTGAGCGACGGTCTGGCCGCCGATCTGCCGCGACTCGCCCGGGCGAGCAAACTCGACTTTCGCCTCTTTGAAAAAGCCATTCCGATCCGACGCGGCTCGAATCTCGATCAGGCGCTGAACGACGGCGAAGACTACGAATTGCTCTTCACCGCGAGCGTCCGCGAACTGCCCGATTTGCTCATCGACTGGCGGACCAGTTTCCCCGCGTTGCCCCTCAGCGTCATCGGCGAAATCGTCGAGTCCACTGATGGAAATGTCCCCGCCAGCTTCGGAGGTTTTCACCACTTTTGAAAACCACCGTCCATTCCTTGGCCGAGCTGGGCGCGCTCGCGGAAAAAATTGCAGTCGAGTTAGAGCCGAATGCGATCATCCGACTCGACGGAACTTTGGGCGCGGGCAAAACCCATTTTGTGAAAGCGCTCGCCGCGGCGCTGGGTTATCCCGATGAGGTTTCGAGCCCGACTTTTCCTCTCGTTCACGAGTATCGCTGGAACGACCGATTGTTAGTCCACATCGACTTCTATCGTCTGGAAACTGAGGACGAAATTTTTGCAGCCGGGTTGCAGGAATATCTGCCCTGCGAAGGCATCACCGTGGTGGAATGGGCGGGCAAGTTTCCCGAGGTTTTTCCGCAGCAAAGCTGGCAGATTCAGCTCACCATTCTCGATGAAAACAGCAGGGAGGTCGCCGTTGAATCGCCTCGTCATTGAATCCTCCACCGCGCAGGCCAGCGTCGCGCTTTTCTCCGGGAGCGAATTGTTAGTCGAGGAAGTTTTTCCCAGCGGACGCGGCCCGGTCAGCCAGTTCTTTTCGATCTTGGAGCGCACGCTGAAGTTAGTCGATCAACTCGACGAGCTAGTCGTCGGCGTTGGCCCTGGCAGTTACTCCGGCATCCGCATCGGAATCTCCGCTGCGATAGGACTGCAACTCGCCCGTGAAATTCCAGCGATGGGCATCGTCTCGTTGTTAGGATTCGAGGGCGACAACTATCAAGTCGTGCTCGACGCGCGCGGAAGCTCGACCTTTGCGAAGGTCGCGAATGGAATGTTAGTCGCCGCTCCCGAGAACTGCACACGCGAGGAGATGTTAGAAAAAATAGATTCGAGTTGGATCACGTTCAGCCCCGACGAGATCGGTGATCTATCGCTGACGAAATCCTTCCCACTCGCCTCGATGTTAGGAAAACGCGTCCTCGCTGGCGGCGTGATTCCACTTCCATTGCAACCGCTCTACCTAAAAAAGCCGCACATCACCGCCGCAAAAACGATACCGCTTTTCTAGCTAAACATTCTTCGGGAGCGCACGCGTCTCGCGTGCATCCAGCGGGCGTCCCGCCCGGTGGCGTTTCGAGCTTCTCGGAGACGCGGGCTCCCAGTGCTACCCTCCCAGATACGCCTCGCGGACTTGGGGATTCACCCGCAGGGCAGGGGACGCGTCTTCCAAGATGATTCGGCCTGTCTCCAGCACATATCCGTAACTGGAAACTTCCAGAGCCAGATTCGCATTCTGCTCGACCAGCAAAATCGTGATCCCGAGCGTCTGATTGATCTCGATGATCTTCTCGAAGATCGTCTTCACCAGCAACGGCGCAATGCCCAGCGACGGCTCGTCTAACATCAGAAACTTCGGCTTGCTCATCAGCGCGCGACCGATGGCCAGCATCTGCTGCTCTCCTCCAGACAGCGTGCCTGCGGTCTGTTTTTCCCGCTCCTTCAGCCGAGGGAAAATCGCGAAAATATAATCGAGTTCCTTCGGGAAATTGGCCTTGTCGTTCCGCAGATAAGCGCCCATCCGTAGATTTTCCATCACGGTCAAATTGGCAAAAACCATCCGGCCTTCCGGCGACTGAGCCAGCCCGCGTGCGACTAGTTTGTGAGGTGGCAGATTCGTGATGTCCTCCCCGCAGAAAACAATGGAACCCGACCGCGCGCGGACCAGCCCGGAGATCGTCCGCAGAGTCGTCGTCTTCCCCGCGCCATTCGCCCCGACCAGTGTGACAATGCTGCCAGATTCGACTTTCAGCGATATGCCTTGCAGCGCCGAGATTGATCCGTAGCAGACTTCGAGATCTTTGATTTCTAACATTGGCTTAGGTGCCTAGATACGCGGCGATGACTGTGGGGTTGCAGCGGATTTCCTCGGGGGTGCCTTCGGCGATTTTTTTGCCGTAGTCGAGGACGGCGATGCGCTGGCAGATGCCCATGACGACTTTCATGTCGTGCTCGACTAACAAGACGGCGAGTCCAAATTTTTCCTGGGTGAAACGGATGAGTTTCATCAGCTCGGCCTTCTCGGTGGGGTTCATGCCGGCAGCGGGTTCGTCGAGGAGGAGGAGCTTGGGTTTTGTGGCGAGAGCGCGAACGATTTCGAGGCGGCGCTGGTCGCCGTAGGCCAGGCTGCGGCAGTGGTTGTCGCGCTCTTTTTCGAGTCCAAAGATTTCAAGCAGCTCCATGACTTGGGCCTCGATGGAAGCTTCCTCATGGGTGAATTTTGGGCCGCGCAGGAGGGCTTGGGAAATGCCATGTCGCAGATGCAGGTTGCAGGCGGTGCGCACGTTGTCATAAACCGTGAGCGAGGCGAAGAGGCGGATGTTTTGGAACGTGCGGGCGATGCCACGGGCGGTGATGCGGTAGGGCCGCTGACCGCTGACGGGTTTGTCGGCGAAACAAATCGTGCCCGAGGTGGGACGGTAAACGCCGGTGATGAGGTTGAAAACGGTGGTCTTGCCCGCGCCGTTGGGGCCAATCAGGCCGACGAGTTCGCCAGGGTGGATTTGGAGGGAAACGTCGGAGACGGCTTTGAGTCCGCCAAACTGGACGGTGACTTGGTTGAGATCGAGGAGCGCGCTCATTTTTTCCGGGCCAATCTAACTCCAAACAAGCCTTGCGGCCGCGTGAGCATGAGGATGATGAGGAGCAGTGAGTAGAGAATCATCCGGTTTTCCGCGACATGCCGGAACCAGTCGGGTAGCCACTCGTAGTGGGAGACCTTGCGGAGGAATTCTGGCAAAATAGTTAGCAAAACTGCCGCCAGACAGACGCCGACCGTGCTGCCCATGCCGCCAAGAATGACCATGACGACGATGTCCACGGACTTGATGAAGTTGAAGCCCTCGGGGTGGATGAATTGCTTGAAGTGCGCGTAAAGTCCCCCGGCGATTCCGGCGAAAAAGGCGGCGAGGACGAAGGCGAGGACCTTGTATTTAGTGGTGTTGATGCCCATCGCTTCGGCGGCGATTTCGTCATCCTTGACCGCGAGAAAACCGCGTCCGTAGGTGGAATTCACCAGGCTGACAACGACGTAAACCGTGAGTGCGGCGAAGGCGAAGGTCCAAAAGAAATTCGTGTGCAGCACCATGCCACCGAGTCCGCGTTGTGCGCCGAGAGCCTCGCAATTCTGGATGATGCCCTTGATGATTTCATTGAAACCCAGCGTGACGATGGCGAGGTAATCGCCGCGCAGCCGCAGCGAGGGAATGCCGACGATGAGGCCGGCGAGCGCCGCTCCAATACCGCCAAGCAAGAGGGCAATTACATAGCCAGTTGTGATAGCAATGGAACTCGAACCTAAAATATAGCCGTAGCTGAGGGTGAGCCAGGAGGAGCCATACGCGCCGACCGCCATGAAGCCCGCGTGGCCGAGCGAAAACTGGCCGGTGTAGCCGTTTACAAGATTAAGCCCAGTGGCGAGGATGATGTTGATCCCTATGCCGACGAGGATGTCGTAGTAGTAGGGATTCATCCCGGTGGCGAAGGTCGAAATGACGCCGCACGCGATCAATGTTAGGAGCAGGACAAGCTGGCTGCGCATCAGACTTTTTCCTGTTCGGAGGCTCCGAGGAGTCCGGTGGGTTTGAGCAGCAAAATGAGAATGAGCACGCCGAAGACGATGGCGTCGCGATAGGTAGGACTAATATAGCCGACGACCATGGTCTCAATGACGCCGATGAGGATGCCGCCGAGCGCTGCGCCGGGAAGATTGCCGATGCCGCCTAACACTGCGGCGACGAAGGCCTTGAGCCCAGCGCTGATGCCCATGAGCGGGTCGATGCTGGGCTGCTGGATCGATGTTAGGATGCCCGCCGCGCCGGCCAGAGCGGAACCTAACCCAAATGTAAACGCAATGACGACGCTGTTGTTAATGCCCATGAGCGAGGCGGCGACGGGGTTGAAGGACAGCGCGCGCATGGCCATGCCCATCTTCGTATGCAGCACGATGTGGCGCAGGCCAAAGAGCAAAATGACGGTGACTAACATCGAAATGGCGGCGCTCAGTTGGATACCCAATTCCGAGATTCGTCCCCACGTTTCTGGCAGGCTGATGTAGCGGTCGGTGAGGATTTCCGGGAACGATTTGGGGTCGGCTCCGAAGAGAAACTGGCCGCCATTTTCCAAGAACAATGAAACTCCGATGGCGGTGATGAGAACAGTGAGTTTCGGACGATTGCGCAACGGGCGATAGCAAAGCCACTCGATGCCAATGCCGATGAGCGCGCAGAGGATCATGGTGACGAGTAGCATCGAAATCAGCACGCCATAGCCCGGCTGATCGCCAAAGAGCCGAAGCATTTTTGGCCCGATATAAAATCCGGCAAAAGCTCCTAACATATAGACGTCGCCGTGGGCGAAATTGATAAACCGCAACACCCCGAAGACCATGGTGTAGCCCAGCGCGATCAGGGCGTAAATGGAGCCTTGGGCCAGTCCGTTGATGAGTTGTTGGAGAAACTCTAACATTTTATAGCCACACTCAGTTCGTCTCCATGCATTCCCTCTGTGGCTAATTTTCCTTACGGAGCGACAGCTTGCTCGAACTGGAATCCGCCGTCTGCGATTTTCAAAATCACCGCTGGCTTACGGGCGTTGCGCTGCTCGTCGAGCGTGATGCTGCCCGTGATGCCGGGGTGATCCTTCGTCGCGGCGATGGCTTCGCGCAGTTTGTCGCCGTCGGTGGTGCCTGCCTTTTTGATCGCCTCAGCCAGAATCATCGCGCTGTCATAGCCGAGCGCAGCCATGTCGTCAGGCACTGCGCCGTTTTTGGCTTTGAATTTCTCCACAAAACTCTGCACGACCGGCGACTTGTCCTGGGCCGAGAAATGGCAGGAGAAAAACGAGCCGTCGAGCGAGTTGCCCGCGACTTTCAACAACGAATCGCCCACCCAGCCGTCGCCGCCGAGCAGCGGACATTTCAACCCGAGGAGCTTCGCCTGCTTGGCGATCAGCGAGACTTCGCCGTAATAGCCGGGCAGAAAAATCGCCTCGGGCTTCAGCGATTTCATCGAGGTGAGCTGGGCTTTGAAATCCTTGTCGCCCGTGCTGTAGCTCTGTTCCTTCACAATCTCGCCGCCATTTTTTTTGAAGCCTTCGACGAAGAATTTCGCCAGACCCACGCTGTAATCCTGCTTCACATCGGTCAGCACCGCGACCCGTTTCCAGCCCTTTGACTGGGCAAACTTGGCCATCACCGTGCCTTGAAAAGGGTCGATGAAGCAGACGCGGAAAATGTAATCGCCCACCTCAGTCACCTTCGGATTCGTTGAAGCCGGGGAGATCATCGGGATCTTGTTTTGCTGGCAGATCGGAGCGGCTTCGAGCGATTTGGAGGACGCGACCTCGCCGAGCACGGCGATGACTTTATCCTGGGAAATGAATTTCTGAACAATGGTCGCAGGCTGGCCTGCGGTCGATTGATCGTCCTCAGTAATCAGCTTGATCTTTTTCCCGAGGAGGCCGCCGGTGGCATTGATTTCGTCCACGGCGAGTTGGGTTCCTTTGTGGGACGACTGGCCGAAGCTGGCGTTGCCGCCAGTGAGCGAGGCAAATTCGCCTACGACGATTTCATCGGCAGCAAAAAGAGAAGCAGCGAGTCCGGCGGTGGCGAGCATGGAAAGGAGAAGTGTTTTCATGAAAGAAGAGAGTTTGGTCAAGTGGACGCGCCAGAGTAGGTAATGCGCCAGAAACTTCAATCATCAAAAACACGGCTCGCCACTCTGCAAAAGCCGAAGTTTTAATCTAACCAACGGCGGCGATCAAAAGCCGAAATGATGCGGGTCGGGGCCGAAGCGTTTGCCGCAATTCAAGGCCGAGATGGCCTCCATTTCGCTCGAACTCAACTCAAAGTCGTAGAGATCCGTATTTTCTTGGATGCGACCTGCGTTCGACGACTTCGGAATCGTGACCACGCCCTGCTGCAAATCCCAGCGTAGGACGATTTGCGAGGGCGATTTGCCGTGCGCGTCAGCGATGGCGCGGAGTTCCGGCACGTCCTTCACCGTGCCTTGCATGATCGGCGACCACGCCTCCTGCACAATGCCGTGACGGCGATTTAGCGCCAGTAATTCGGGTTGGGTGAGATACGGATGAAACTCGACCTGGTTCACCATCGGCGGCGTGTCGATGCGAGTGAGAAACGATTCCAACTGGTCGGGCATGTAATTGCAAACGCCGATCGCCCGGGCGCGACCATCGGCGAGCAATGTCTCCATCGCGCGCCAAGCCGCCGCGTCGGCCGTCGGAATCGGCCAGTGCAGCAGTAAAAGATCGACATAATCCGTGCCGAGGAGCCGGAGCGAATCATCGGCAGCCTTCAAAACGGCCTCGGTGCCGCCGCGAATGTCGTCGTTCCAGACCTTCGTCGTGAGAAAAATCTCACCGCGCGGGATACCGCTGTCGCGAATGCCTTCGCCCACGCCGTCCTCGTTTTCATATGCGGCTGCGGTGTCGATGTGGCGATAGCCGAGTTCGAGCGCGATGCGAACAGCCGTCTGCGCCTCGCCGTCGGGTTTCATTTTCCAGGTGCCAAAGCCGAGCATCGGCATGGCGGCTCCGGTGGCGAGGGTGACGCTGCTCCGAATGTCGGTCGCGGGATTATCGGTGATCATTACATGGGAAACGAAGTTGCGAGCCGTGCGGTTGTTTCGGAGTGCTCTGATTCGAATCGCGGTGAAATGGGAAAGCTGATTTATTTCATGGGCTTGCGGTCGAATTGCTGCTAAAACACCCCCCATGGCCACACCCAACTATTCATTTGAAAAACGTCGCAGAGATCTGGAGAAGAAAGCAAAGAAGGAGCAGAAGCGCCTGGACAAACTGGCCGCAAAAGCCGCCGGCACCAGCGGCCTGAGCGACGGTGAAACCGAACCCGCCGAGGGCGAGGAAGCCGCCGATGACGAGGAAACCGGGGAAAAGAAGACCGAGGAGTAGGGCGGTCTGATGTTAGAAACGGCTAACATCGCGGCATGAAACACTGGATAGGCACCTCGGGATTTCAATATCCGGAATGGAAGGGGACGTTCTATCCAGAGACGATGCCTGTTAGCAAGATGCTGCCGTTTTATGCGGAGCGATTTTCCACCACGGAGATCAATTATTCTTTCCGCCGCATCCCGAGTCCGAAGACGATCCAGGGCTGGTCGGATGCAACTCCGGCTCGGTTCAAGTTCAGCCTGAAGGCGCCGCAAAAGGTGACGCACTTCGCCAAGCTGCGCGATTCTGCGGACACTCTGAACTACTTCGAGAGCATCATTGCGATGCTAGGAGAAAAGCGCGGCGTGGTCTTGTTTCAGTTGCCGCCGACGTTTCAGAAAGACGCGGTTTTGCTGGACGACTTCCTCCGAGACGTGCCGATATCGATGCGAGTCGCCTTTGAGTTTCGTCATGCCTCGTGGTTTGACGACGCGGTTTTCCAGACGCTGCGCTCGCACAATGCCGCGCTTTGCATCGCGGAGAGCGCCGATCTTTCCACGCCGCCCGAGGTCACGGCAGACTTCGGTTATCTGCGTTTACGGCGCGAGGATTATACGACGACGGACATCCGGAAATGGGCGGAGACGATTCAAAAAACCAGCTCGCAGTGGAGTGAGGCTTTTATCTATTTCAAGCACGAGGAAAGCGGAGTCGGGCCGAAGTTTGCTCGGCAGATGATCGGGATGTTAGTCGAGTCCTAGGTTTTCACCTGATCGTGGGTCAGGCGGCGGATGGAAGCCGTCCAATGGCGGCGGCGAGTGCGTAGTTCCTTTTACCATGAGCACACTCGAAGATCCGCGCGAACTCTACCCGAAACCGCCCTTTTCCAAGGCTAAACAACCCCCTCCCGGCAGCGAAGAGGCGATGGATCCACCCGCCGATCACGGCGAATCCACCTATCGAGGCACGGGCCGATTGGAGGGCCGCAAAGCTCTCGTCACCGGGGCCGACAGCGGGATCGGACGCGCGGTGGCGATTGCCTTTGCCCGCGAGGGAGCCGACGTGGCGATTGCCTATCTGGAGGAGGACGACGACGCGCGGGAAACCGGGCGGCTGGTGCGCGAGGCCGGCCGCGAGGCGGTGCTGGTGCGAGGTGATCTGGAGTCGCCGGAGGATTGCCAGCGAATCGCCGAGGAGTCGCTCGAAGCCCTGGGCTGCATCGATATTTTGGTGAACAACGCCGCGTATCAGAGGACGTATTCCAAATTGGAGGAAATCCCCGACGACGAGTTTGAGCGGCATTTCGCGGTGAATATTTTTGGGATGTTTCGCCTCTGTAAACGCCTCCTCCCGCAGATGCCAGCGGGCGGCGTGGTCATCAACACCGCGTCGATTCAGTCCGTCGATCCGAGTGAGAATCTACTCCCTTACGCTGCGACCAAGGCTGCGATTGCGAGCTTCACGAAATCCCTCGCGTCACTCGCCATGAAGCAGGGCGTGCGGGTGAATGCGGTTGCACCCGGACCCGTCTGGACGCCGCTTATTCCCTCGACGATGCCGGCGGAAAAGGCGAGCCAGTTTGGGGCGAACACCATCTTCGAGCGGCCCGGCCAGCCTGCGGAAATGGCTCCGATCTTTGTCTTTCTCGCGAGCAACGAGGCCAGCTACGTCTCCGGCGAAATCTACGGAGCCACGGGCGCTCAGATGCCGATCTAACTCGAAATCTACAGCCGTCGTCGGGGCTAAAAACGATTTCGGGTTATGAGAGCCCTCTGGAAAGGTGCCATTAGTTTTGGCCTGGTCACCATCCCGGTGTCGCTCTATCCGGCGACGCGCCGGGAGGAGTTGAAGTTCAAGTTGCTGCGCTCCAGCGACCTCAGCCCGGTCAGTTATAAACGGGTCGCGGAAGCCGATGGCAAAGAGGTGCCGTGGGATCAAATCGTGAAGGGCTACGAGCACGAGAAAGGGAAATTCGTCGTCATCAAGGACGAGGATTTTGCCCGCGTGGATGTCGAGGCGACGCAGACGGTGGACATCATGAACTTCGTAAAAATCGAAGACGTGAACCCGCTGCTTTTCTACAAACCCTACTTTCTCGAAGCGGGCAAAGGCGGCGATAAAGCCTACGTGCTCCTGCGCGACGCCCTCGTCGAGTCGGGTAAGATCGCGATCGCAAAAGTGGTCATCCGCACCCGGCAACATCTCGCTGCGGTGAAGCCACAGAAAGCTGGCCTCATGCTGGAACTGATGCATTTTCCGAGCGAACTGGTCGATGTTTCTGAGTTCACCGCGCCCGCTGAGAAGAGTGTGGGGAAGGCCGAAATGCAAATGGCCCAGCAGCTCATTACCAGCATGACGACCGAGTGGGACCCGGAGGAATACACCGACGAATACCACGAGGCGGTGGAAAAAATGATCGAGGAAAAAATCGAGAAAGGCGACGCTGGCTCGCCTGCCCCGGCGAAAACGAAGCGCCCAACAAACGTGGTCGATCTGGTTTCCGTCTTGCAGCAAAGCATTCAGCAAACCAAGTCCAAGCCGGCCGCGAAAAAGCCTCCGGCAAAGGCTCCCGCGAAACGCAAGAAAGCCGCCTAACGGGACCTCGCGATGTCGCTCAAGGAATACGCCAGAAAACGGAATTTCCAGAAGACGGCTGAGCCCGATGCAACTTCAGCCCCGGCGAAAAAAGGTGGGCACAGGTTCGTCATTCAAAAGCACGCGGCAAGTCGCTTGCACTACGATTTTCGATTGGAAATGGGCGGCACATTGAAGTCTTGGGCGGTGCCGAAAAGGTTGCCCTACGCGAAGGGCGAAAAGCATCTGGCCGTGCATGTGGAGGATCATCCGATCGCCTACATCGACTTCGAGGGGACGATTCCGAAGGGGCAATATGGCGGCGGAACGGTGATGGTTTGGGACCAGGGAACGTTCGAGCCGATCATGACTGAGAACGCCGAAAAGGAACTCGCCGGGGGCAAGTTGCATTTCATTCTGAGTGGTCAAAAACTGCAGGGAGAATGGTATCTCGTTCGCCTGCGCGACGGCGACGAATGGCTCATGATCAAGGGCGGCGAGGACCTGAAACCGCTCTCGAAGAAGCTCGACGACACGTCCGTTCTCTCCGGAAAAAACATGGAGGAACTCTCCCATGGCGACCGGATCTGGCAGTCGAAGGAGACTTCCACCGCAAACGTGCCAGTAAAGAAAAAAGCCGCAAAAGCTGCCAAGGCCGCGCCGTTACCGAAGTTCGTCGAGCCGATGAAAGCCCGGCTCGCCGCCGCCGCGCCACATGGAGATTGGGCGTATGAAATCAAGTTCGACGGCTGGCGCGCGCTGGCATTGAAAGGCGGGAGTCAGACCCGGCTCCTCTCGCGCAACGAAAAAGACCTTGGCGCGAAGTTCCCCGAGATTATGGAATCCGTTGCCGCGCTCGATGCGCAGGACGCGATCATCGACGGCGAAATCGTGGCGCTGGACGAGCAGGGGAGGTCGTCATTTCAGTTGCTCCAGGCCTACGACATGGGCGAGGAGCGACCGCAGATTTTCTTCTACGTCTTCGATTTGCTGCAACTGAACGGACGCGATCTGCGCGGGCTTCCGCTGGCAGAACGCAAGACGCAGTTGGAAAAACTCATCACCGACGCGCCGGGTGTGATTCGTTTCTCCGCCAGTCTGGGGAGCGACGCTGCACCCTTGCTGGTACAGGCGAAAAAGCTCGGGCTCGAAGGCTTGATCGGAAAAAAAGCCGACTCCGTTTACGAAAGCGGCCATCGCAGTGGCGCGTGGATTAAGCTCAAACTCGTGCTGGAGCAGGAATTCGTCATTGGCGGCTACACCGAACCTGCGGGCACGCGCAAAAACTTCGGCGCGCTGCTGGTCGGGTTCCATAAGAATGGAAAACTGACTTACGCCAGCAAGGTCGGCACCGGGTTTAATGCGAAGCTCCTCCGTAGTCTGCACGCGACGTTTCAGAAAATCGCCAGCGAGGATTGCCCCTTCGTCAACCTCCCGGAAAAGCGCGCGAGCAAGTGGGGTCAGACCATTACCGCATCCGAGATGAAGCGCTGCCATTGGGTCGAACCGGTGATTGTTTGCCAGATCAAATTCTCGGAATGGACCCGCGACGAGCACCTGCGCCAGCCGGTCTTTCTCGGCCTGCGCGACGACAAAAAAGCCAGCGAAGTCATTCGCGAAAAGGCCACCTGATTTATGCCGACCAAAGCCACACTCGACATCCACGGACGCAAGGTGGACGTGACGAATCTCGACAAAATTTTCTATCCGAAGACGGGGTTCACCAAGGGCAATATCATCGACTATTACGTGCGGATTTCCCCGGTGCTGCTGCCGCATTTGAAGAACCGGGCGATCAGCTTGAAGCGTTATCCCAACGGTGTGGAGGGATTCTTTTTCTACGAGAAAAACGCCCCGAAAGGACGCCCGCCGTGGATCAAAACCACCAAGGTCCCGAAAGACAGCGGCGGCGAGATCAACTATTGCGTGATGAACGATCTGGCCGCGCTCGTCTGGGCGGCAAACCTGGCGGACCTGGAGTTGCATACCTTTCTGCACAAGGCACCCGCGCTGCAGCGGCCGACTTCCATCGCCTTCGATCTCGACCCCGGCCCGCCAGCGGACATTCTCACATGCAGCCAGGTCGGTCTCTGGCTGAAATCCATTTTCGACGCGCTCGGCATGGCCAGTTTTCCGAAGACCTCGGGATCGAAGGGATTGCAAGTTTACGTGCCGCTGAACACGCCTGTGACCTACGACAAAACGAAGGCCTTCGCGCTGCGGATCGCAGAAACGCTGGAGCAAAAATTCCCCGACCGCGTCGTTTCCAAGATGCTAAAAAGCCTGCGCACCGGCAAAGTGCTCGTCGATTGGAGCCAGAACGACGACAAGAAAACGACGGTGAATGTTTACTCGTTGCGGGCGAAAGATCACCCGACCGTATCGACGCCCGTGACTTGGGATGAAGTCACGCTGGCGCTGCGAAAGAAGAACCCGAATTTACTCACCTTCGAGTCCGAGCAAGTCCTGCAACGCGTCGCCGAGCAGGGCGATTTATTCGCCGAAGTCCTCACCCTCAAACAAAAACTCCCGCCCCTCACCGCCATCGCCGAGGCTGCGAAAACAATCTGAGTCGAGTCACGCACAGCGGCGAAACGCCCTATTCCTCGTTCCCAAACTCCCGTTTGGGAATGCCTTGTCCCCGAAACTCTGTTTCGCTTGGGCGACGCATCGGACCAAGGAAACTGGAGTTTCCTGAGCAAGTGCGTTCCCAAACAGGAGTTTGGGAACGAGGAGGAGGCGGACATCTGTTCCCGGTGCGAGTTAGAAAGAATCAATTTAGCCGCGCTTGCCGAGTTTCTTGCCAAATTTCATCCCTTTGGCCGCTGCCTTGTAGCTCACCGGTTGCCGCTTCGGCTCGATCTTGTCGATGCCGGCGCCGGCTTTGAGTTCCATGATCTGGTCGCGCAGGAGGGCGGCTTTTTCGTATTCCATGCTGGCACTGGCTTCCTGCATTTCGACTTCCAATTCCGTGAGGACTTCGCTCAGGTCGAAATCACCCGTCATTTCTCTCAGACTCGTCTCTTTTTTTCCACTCTTCAGAATGAGATGGAGCGATTCCTGAACGGCGCGGCGGACGCTCCTCGGCGTGATGTTGTGCTCGGTGTTGTAGGCGATTTGCCGGGCGCGGCGGTATTCGGTGACTTCGATGAGCCGCTGCATCGAGCCGGTGATGGTGTCGGCAAAAAGGATCACCTCGCCGTTGATGTGACGCGCCGCGCGTCCGGCCGTCTGAATGAGCGAAGTCTGCGAACGGAGGTAGCCTTCCTTGTCCGCGTCGAGAATGCATACCAGCGAGACTTCGGGCAGGTCGAGCCCTTCGCGGAGGAGATTGATGCCGACCAGCACGTCGAATTCGCCCGCCCTCAACGCCCGCAAAATCTCCACGCGCTCGATGGTGTCGATGTCGCTGTGCAGGTAGCGGACCTTGATCCCGAGGTCGCGAAAGTAGTCCGAGAGATCTTCCGCCGTCCGCTTGGTGAGCGTTGTCACGAGCACGCGCTCCTGTTTTTCAATGCGGACGCGGCAGAGTTCCAGCGTGTCGTCGATCTGCGTCTTCAGCGGGCGGATCGTGATCTGCGGATCGAGCAATCCGGTCGGGCGAATAATCTGCTCCACGACGAGCGGCATCCCGGGCGAGTTGGTGTCGAATGTGTCCGGCGAAACGGTGCTCGCGCCTTGGGTGGATTCCACGCGCGGGGCTCCGGCGATGGCGAAGGGAACGCTCTCGTCCACGCCAATGCGGTCGCGTTTGTGCGGCACGTAATCCTTGTTTCCTACGACGCTATTCGTGATCTCGAACTCCGCTGGCGTCGCCGAAATGTAGAGAATCTGCCCAGTGCGCTCCATGAATTCCGGGAACCGCAGCGGGCGGTTGTCCATCGCGCTGGGCAGGCGAAATCCGTAATCGACCAGCACCGATTTGCGCGAGCGGTCGCCTTCATACATGCCGCCGATCTGGGGCACGGACGCATGGCTTTCGTCGATCACGCAAAGGAAATCGCGGGGAAAAAAATCCAGCAACGTCCCCGGTCGCGCACCCGGCGGACGCCCACTGAGATGCCTCGAATAATTCTCGATCCCGGAGCAAAAGCCCATTTCCTGAATCATCTCCAGGTCGTATTCCGTCCGCATTTTCAGCCGCTGCGCCTCCAGCAGCTTCCCCTGCGACTCAAACCACGCGATGCGCTCGTCCAGTTCCTCACGAATCGTCACTTGCGCCCGCCGCAGCTTGTCCGTGGGCGTGACGAATTGTTTCGCCGGGAAAATCGTCAGCTTCTTCAGCGACTCCGCGACCGTCCCCGTGAGCGGATCGAAGCGCGAGATGCGGTCGATCTCGTCGCCAAAAAACTCGATCCGAAACGCGTCCTCATCCACGTTCGCCGGATGCACCTCCACCACATCGCCGCGCACGCGAAACTTGCCCCGCGTAAACCCGATGTCGTTGCGCTCGTAGAGCATGTCCACGAGCTTCGCCAGCAGCCCCTCGCGGGAAATTTGCTGGCCCACATAGAGCTGCGAGAGCATCTGCGCGTAATCCTCCGGCGAGCCCAAGCCGTAAATGCACGACACACTGGCGATCACGATCACATCGCGCCGGGTCAGCAGCGAACTCGTCGTGGAGAGGCGCAACCGCTCGATCTCCTCGTTGATCGACGAGTCTTTTTCAATGTAAGTATCCGACCGCGGGATGTAGGCCTCGGGCTGGTAGTAATCGAAGTAGGAAACGAAATATTCCACCGCGTTGTCAGGGAAAAACTGCTTAAACTCCGAGTAAAGCTGGGCCGCGAGCGTCTTGTTGTGCGACATCACGAGCGTGGGCCGGTCGATGTTGCGGATGATGTTCGCCGCCGTAAACGTCTTCCCCGACCCCGTCACCCCGAGCAACGTCTGATGCCGGTTCCCCGAGGCGATGGACTGCGTCAATTTAGCAATCGCCTGCGCCTGATCGCCCTGCGGCTGGTAGTCGGAAGCCAGTTGGAAAGGCATGGCCCGCAAAGTAAACCGAGGCGGCTGGAACGGCAAGTTGAGCGGAGTTTGAGGAATATGGAGAACAACTTGCTTTTGATCAGCGCCCGACGTCTCATTTCACCATGAGCGAAATCATTTTCGAGGTGCAGGAAGCAGAGGAAGGCGGTTTCTGGGCGAAGGCATTGGGATATGGAATCTTCACCCAAGGAGAAGATTGGGACGAACTGCGGACAATGGTGAAAGAGGCTGTGGCGTGTCATTTTGTGAATCTGGAGGAGCAGCCGAAAATTATCCGACTCCTACCGTACTAATCGTTGGAATTGGTTTCAGATAAAAGAGTCGCTGACTCGGTTTGGACCCTAGGCTACAACACTTGTATGCCTGGCTTCCTTGATACATCCGCCGTCTCAATTCCGGCGGAATACGCTCGCTATCTTGACCCTGATATTCTTGGCAAGATTTTGCTAAAGAACTTTGCAATGAACGTGCTCGGGATAAGAGAAAAAGACATTCGCATTCCCATCTCACGACAAGGGGATGAAGGGAACTATAAGGACCTTTGCGACGCTGGCATCCGTATAGGAGGTCGCTCCTACAGCATCGAAACAAAACTCTCACGACAAATAATGTCCGCAAAATCGCGTCGGACAGCCGATCCTGCTGCTCGTTGGAATTTTAGTAAACTAAAGCGCTCATCTGCAAGTGGAGCAGAGCGCTGCGATTACGAGATACTCTTCGCTGTGGGGATTCTAGGACCCGGCCTTGAGGATTCGCGTGAATATTGGAAATATTTACATGCTCTTCGGAAGCGGGAATTGGCTGCGGGTCGGCCCTTCGATTATTCAACTTGGCCGCACGACGCAGCTTTTCTTACGCGTTGTGGATTTTACATCATGCCGAGGCGCGAAATCCGGAGGAACCAAATGGACATAACAATCCGAAAGATTCCACATGGGAAATCCGATGAATTCTTCGGATGGGGACATGATTTCGCGAGGCTCCGGGGGCTTTGGGATCGTGCAACTCGTGCTGCGAACGCGTCCCTAGTAGCTGGCTAAGGACGGCCCAATGCAAACGAGAAAACGCCGTCTTCACATTTTCGTAACTTCCATAAGTTGTTGCGGATGAGGAGGATTTGCCAAACAGATCGGGTTGGAGCCGGGATTTCTTTTGGGATTGAGCAAACAGACAAGGGGAGACTGTAAACAGACTTGGATGGTGCGGGTTTGACCGGAGTTGGAGTGCAATCAGAGGAGGCTGGAGGGGATTTCCTGAGAGTTGGCGGGGCTCGGACCTTGGATGGAGGGAAAACAGAGAGGGCTGGAGGCGGTCGGACGTTGAGGAGCGATGGTTTAGCCTTGGGGAGCGATGCTCGTCGTTTTGGGTTTTATTGGCGAAGGGAGTGGGCCGGTGAGGCGGAGACGGTGCCGAAGAAACGGGGTCGCGACGCGAAAAGAGGACGCCGGTTTTACCTCGGCGTCCTCTTTGATTTTTGATCCCAGTTGGATCGTTATGGTCGGTCAGGCAGTTCTAGTTTAGCCGCCGCCGGTGGGAGGTGTGGCGGGGGCGCTGGCGTTGGAGAGCGAGCCTCGGAATTGGCGCAAATCACGGACGAGCGGGTCGTCCTTGCCCAAGGCTCCCTCGATGGAGCTGATGGTGGAACTGGCCATATCGTAGTTATTATCCAGATCGGCGCGGCGGACTTTGATGGCGGTGGTGAGGGTGGATTCGAGCCCGGAAATAATGCCCTCGTCGGCCCTGACGGAGGTGACGCCATTTTCCAGCGACGTGGTGCGCAGGGTGGGGTCCCATTCTTTCGCGATCAGACGCGCTTTGATTTCGGGGTTCTTTAAGGTGCCAATGACTTTGTCGATGAACGACTTTTTATCGGCGTCGGTGAGGTTGGACATGATGGTTGTTTCCTTTCTTTGCGTGGTTGTTGGCCGTGGCCGATGGAATATCGACCGCTGCACCGCAGTCTTTTAGATCGTGCAATAAAGATTGCGACTTCTTTTTAGCAGGAAGAAAAAAATCCAGCGGCTCGCGGGAAAATTGTTCTTTTTGACAGGCTAGTAACTGTGCCGCTCGTCTCGCTCGGCGCGTTTTTGGTCTTTCACTTCCTGGCGGTTGAGGCCGTCGATCAGGAGGGTGATTTCGCCCTTGGGCGGGTGCGCTTCGTAGTGCGCGAGCAAGTCGGATGCGACTCCGATGCGAAATTCCTCGAATTGCTTGGTGAGTTCGCGCGCGACGCAGATGCGGCGGGTGGGGGCGAGTTGCACGAGGACAGCGAGCGATTTCACCAAGCGATGAGGGGACTCGAAGAAGATGGCGGTGTTTCCCGTGGCGCAGGCTTCGCTGAGGATGCGTTCGCGCTGGCCGCTTTTGTTGGGGAGGAATCCGCTGAAACTCCACTGGTCGTTTTCAAAGCCGGACCCGGTAAGGGCGACGAGGACGGCGGACGGGCCGGGGATAACGGTGTAACTCAACTGCGCCTCGATGCAGGCGGCGATGAGGCGGCGGCCCGGATCGGAGACGCTGGGCATGCCGGCGTCGGTGATGAGGGCGATGTTTGTCCCCTGGCGGAGGCGTTCGATGAGCTCTGGGGTGCGGCTGGCCTCGTTGTGCTCGTGGTAGCTGATCATCGGCTTGTGGAGCTCGAGCCGTTGCAAGAGCCGCAGCGAATGGCGCGTGTCCTCGGCGGCGATCAGATCGACTTCGCGCAAGGTGCGGGCGCAGCGTTCGCTGATGTCGTCGAGGTTTCCGATGGGCGTGCCGACGATGTAGAGCATGGCGAGTCGAATGGAACTCGACTGAATTTTTTTACCAGCCTTCGCTGATTTTTGACGTGAGCCGAATGGCGGCGTCCTGGGCGGCGAGGACGACGGCCTGGCGCTCCTGCTGCTGGAGGTCGGCGCCGACGAAGAAGCTGGTGGTGCCGGTGACTTTCTGGGTGCTGAGCAGTTCGCCGGTGACGCGGTTGGTGAGCTTGAAGACGAGGTTCACGTTGAGCGTGAACTCGCGGGTGGCGTCCACATTTCCGCGAACGGAGCGGGCGCGCTTGCGGTTGATGGTCTCGATCTCGCCTTCCAAAATGGCGTCCGCATTGGACTCAGACTCGACTGTGTAGGTGCCGTCCTGCTGGATTTGCTGGATGACGCTGTCGGTCACAAGCGCCTCGATGCGGGGCTCGAGGGTTTTATTGCGGAAAATGGGGACGGCGACGCTATGAATCGACGCCAGATAAGCGGGTTTGGCGGGTCCGATTTGGTAGCCTGCGCAACCAGTGAGCGCGGCGGCGAGCAGAAGAAGGAGCCAGTGTTTCATCGGGCTGGCGGACTATTGAGTGGGCAGGGCGGGTTCCACCGGGGCGGCGACGGGGGCCACGTCATCGGGCGAGGTGCGCATCGGAGTCTTCGGAGCGGGCGTTTCCTCGGGGAGAGCCGGGCCAACGAAATCGGGGCGCGATGTGGTGTCCACCTGAGCCTGCATCTTTTGCTTCAGCTTGGCCTTTGAGGCGTTTTGCGCGGGAGCAGCGAAGGTGAGTTTGTCCTCGCCGACCTGAGCCTTGAGAGCGGAGAGACGCTCCTGGGAGGTCTTGGCGTTGGGCGAGTCGGGCTCGGTCTTGATCACCTCGTTGTAGTAAATGGCGGCCGCCTTGTAGTTCTTTTGCTTGTCGTAGAACTGCGCGACGTTAAACGCGCTGTCGGTTTGCTTGGCTCCGAGCGTGGCCATGTTTTGCTTGGCTTGGGCGACTTTCTCGCTGTTCGGGTAGCGATAAATGAAGTCCTCAAACGCCTCGCGCGCCTTGATTGAGGCCGACTGGTCGTATTCGCCCTCGCGGCTGGCTTTCATATAAACGTAACCGATCTGATACTGCGCATCGTCGGCCATTTCGGAATACGGATAGTCATCGATGATTTTCTGGTAAGCCTCGATGGCGCGTTTGTAATCGCCCTGACGCTCGCGAGCCTGACCAATATCAAACTGCGCCGCCGAAGCGTATTTCGCGCTGAAAGGGGCGTTGGTGATGACGGTCGTGAACATTTCCTCGGCCTTCACCATGGAGGGCAGGGTCGGAACGCCGAACAACTCCAGGCGCTTTCCGTCCAGATAGAGCTTGGCGATGTTAAACTGACCCTCGATGGCGGCCTCGAAGTCGGTGCTCTTCGGATACTTCGTGATCATTTTCTGATACTCGGCAAAAGCACGGTTGGCGTCGCCGAGTTGTTGGGTAAGTTGGGCGACCTTGAACTGCGCATGGGCGGCAACGTCGGAGCGGGGGTAACGCTTCACCACTACGCGATAACTCGACACGGCCTTTTTGAGATTGCCCTCGGCCTCGGTGGCTTCGGCGAGTTTCATCTGCTCGGCGGCATTTTTCTTGAGCTCCACCGGTTCCTCATCGACGCCCGTCGTGGTCATGCCTTCGCCTTCGCGAAAGACGACCGGAGCAGGGCTTTTCTGCGGGAAACTGACACAGGCAATGACGAGAATAAGGGAAAATCTAAACCAGCGGCTCATATAAGAAGTCGCAGAGTATAGGGCGCGCCGCCCAGCGTCAAGCGGGCCTTGGGGTGAAATCGGGAGAGTTTTCACGAGGTGGGAATCACCCGGAAAACGCCGCTTTTTCAATTGGACCTCCCGGGCAGTTCGTGGAAACTACAGGGGCTCTCCAACATGAAAAATTTCTCGCCCGCCGTGCTCGTCTCCCTGATTGCGATCCACTCGCTGCACGGACAAACCGCGCCTGCCTTGCAGCCGCCAGCGCCGGCCATCGTTCCGGCCTGGGAAACGCGGGCGCTCGCGGGAAATTACGAGCTGAACATCCCGGCTCCGCGCGGTCAGATTTCAGATCGCAATGGAACTCCGCTCGCGCAGACCCGGCTCGGCTACAATCTCGGGCTGAAGTTTACCCCGCCGCTGACGATGAAAGATCCCGAGATCGTGGCCTACGCACGGCGGCAGGCGGCCATCGCGCAGACCTTGATCGGTGGCGAGGTGACTTTCGACGAGACCGCGCTGATCAAGCATTATCGGAATCGAGGCGTGCTGCCGTTCGAACTCGCCCGCAACCTGCCCGAGGCCGTCAGTGACCGGCTCAAGAAACAACTCCCGACTGGCTTCGTGCTTCTGCCGAATTATTTCCGGATTTATCCCAATGGAAAACTGGCGGCACACGTCATCGGTTACGCCGGGCGTCAGGGTCACATTCAAACCGGGCCCATCGACAATGGCGAAAAACTCTGGCCCGAAGTCGAGGGCCGCGACGGACTGGAGCAGGCGTTTAACACCCAGCTTACCGGCCAGGCGGGCATGACGAAGGTCGTCTTCGACAAAAATGGCAGCAAGGTTTCCGACAACATCGCGATGCCGCCAAACCCCGGCTACAACGTCGTCACCAGCCTCGACGCGAATATTCAAAAACTGGCCGAGGACGCGCTCGAAAAAGGCTGCAAACGCGGCGCGATGGTCATTCTCGACCCGAACAACGGCGACATTCTCGCGATGGCCTCGTGGCCGTCCTACAACCCCAACGACTTCATCCCGACCATCGCTCCGAAGGACTTTGATCGTTACAACAAGGACATCAACATCCCGCTGCTGCCCCGTGCGTTTCGCTCGTCGTATCCGCCGGGCTCGACTTTCAAAGTGATCACCGGGCTCGCCGCGCTGGAGAGTGGTTCGATTGATCCCGGCGACAACTTCGACTGCCCCGCCGCCCTTACCGTGGGCAACACGGTGATGCGCAACTGGAAGAAAAAAGATTCCGGCTCGCTCGATTTCATGCAGGCGCTCACCCAGTCTTGCAATACGTGGTTTTACCAGGTCGGCATGAAGACCGGCTCGAAAACGATCATCGACTACGCCAGCCGCCTCGGCATTGGCAAAAAAACGGGAGTTCCATTGGGATCGGAGACGAATGGCCGCCTCCCGAACGACGAGTACATGACGAAGGTTTACAAACGCAAGATGCTCAACGGCGACACCGCAAACATGGCGATCGGGCAGGGCGATTTGCAGATTTCGCCGCTCCAGATGGCGCAGGCGATGATGGCTGTGGGCAACGGCGGCACCGTATTCCAGCCCCGGCTCGTCCTGCAAATCCAGACGCCGGACAACAAGGTCGTCAACGCCTACGGACCCCGCGCCAAAGCCAAGATCGAGATCCGGCCCGACGTGCAGAAACTCCTCAAGGCCGCCATGATCAACGTCGTCTCCGGTGCTGCCGGCACGGCGCATCAGGCTGCTGTCCCCGGCATCGAAGTCGCGGGCAAGACCGGCACCGCGCAATGGGGGCCGACCAAGAAACAGCGCACCGCCGCGTGGTTTGCAGGCTTCGCTCCAGCCACTAATCCGAAGTATGCCTTCGCCGTTGTCTATGAAGGCGAGATCAATAATAACAACGTCCACGGCGGCACCCAGGCCGCGCCCTTGATTGGCAAAGTCCTACGCCAATTGTTTGCTGAAGAGAAAAAAGCCAGCGACGCCAAGGACAAGCAAGACAAGCAGGATAAGAAAGATCAAGCCGACGACGACGCCAAAAAACCTGCGAAAGATGAAGCGCCCGATGAGGAATAGCTTTCCACCCTTACTCCACTCTGCCGAAACTAAAACCATGAGCCTTATTTCCGAATTCAAAAACTTCATCGCCAAGGGCAACGCCTTCGACCTCGCGGTCGGTGTCATCGCCGGGGCGGCCTTCGCACCCATCGTCAAATCCATGGTGGAGGACATCATTATGCCCATCATCTCCATCCCGCTCGGGGCTGTGGATTTCAAAAACCTCTACCTGCCCCTGTCCGGCAAAGGCATCGCCCTGCTGCGGGAGTCCATCCTCGCCCACACACCCGTGCTGCCCTTGGAGGAAGCAAAGAAACTCGGCTCCGTCATTTCCTACGGCAACCTGCTCAACGCCCTGGTCACCTTCTTCTTCACCATGCTCGGCGTCTTTCTCCTCGTAAAAGTCGTCAACATCCTCAAGCGCAAGGAAGAAGCCAAACCCAGCGCCGCTCCTGAGCCGAGCCGCGAAGCCATTCTCCTCACCGAGATCCGCGACGCGCTGGTGGCGAAAAAGGAATAGTCTTAGATCGCCGCGAGGTTGCGGAGGAGGTGCTGGTTGAGTTCGATGCCGGCGAAGAAATTGGCCAGCGGGAAATTTTCATTCGGCGAATGCGCCCGGCAATCGGGCAACGCGAGGCCGAGCAGCAGCGTGTCCGCGCCGAGGACATCCTTGAAATTCTGCACGATTGGAATGCTGCCGCCCTCGCGAATCAACGCCACTTCGGAGCCAAATGTGTCGCGCAAAGCACCTTGCGCGGCGAGTCCGAAACGATTGTGCGGATCGACCACATACGCGCTGCCAAAGTGGCCGGGAGTGACTTTCATTTGCACGCCAGCGGGGCAGTGCTTTTCCAAATGCGCCTGGGCCAGCGCCAAAATCTTCGCGGGCGACTGATTCGGCACAAGCCTGAACGTCAGCTTCGCAAACGCCCGCGACGGGATCACGGTCTTCGAGCCTTCGCCCTGATAGCCGCCGCCAATGCCGTTGATTTCCGCCGTCGGACGCGCCCAGACGCGTTCCACCGCAGAAAAACCGCACTCGCCGAAAAGTGCGCTCACGCCGGTGAGTGCGATGAAACTCGCGTCGTTCATTGGCAGTTTTTTCCAGGCGTCGCGCTCCCAGTCCTGTAGCGGCTCCACGTCGTCGTAAAAGCCCGAGATCGCGACCTTACCCGACTCATCGTGCAACGTGGCGAGCAGCCGCGAGAGCGCGGCGAGGGGATTCGCCACCGTGCCGCCGTAAATGCCGGAGTGCAGGTCCATTTGCGGCCCGGTAAGTTCCACTTCCATGGCGGCGATTCCGCGCAATCCGTAGGTGAACGTCGGCACGCCCGGCGCGATCATTCCCGTGTCGGAAATGGCGATCACATCGCACTGCAACTCGTCCCGGTGCTCCAGCAAAAACGGCCCGAGATGCTCGCTGCCGACTTCTTCCTCGCCTTCGATCAGGAAGATCAAATTCACCGGCAGCGGACCCGTTTTCAGCGCCTCCTCGACTCCGAGAATGTGCGCGAGAATCTGGCCTTTGTTGTCCGTCGCGCCGCGAGCGAAAACGACTTCATCGACAATCCTCGGATCGAACGGCGGCGAGTCCCAGAGTTCCAGCGGATCGACTGGTTGCACGTCGTAATGGCCGTAAATGAGTACGGTGCGCAGGCCGGGCTGATGCTCATTTCTCCCGATGACGATGGGATGACCCGCCGTCTTGTGCAGCTCGGCGGTGAGTCCGATGGAAGTCAGCTTTTGTAAAACCCATTCCGCGCAATCGCTCACGTAATCGGCGTATGCGCGGTCCGCCGAGATGCTGGGGAAACTGAGAAATTGGAGGAGTTGCTCGACCTGCATGGATTTCATGCCGCCGAGTGTAGCGGGCTCGACGGCGGCGGCAAGATCGCCGGGCAGGGAAAAGAGATTTTGCATGACTTTTACTTACGCGAGGCAAATGGAACCCGGCTGTTTTTTGCGATGCACGCGATTTGAACTCCCGACTGGCGTTTTTCATTTGAGTCCGATCCTGTTCTTCAAAGTGCTCGCCACCAGTGTGTCTTTCGGTTTATAGCGACGGTCTGTTTCATCTCTTATCTGTGCAGCGGACACTCCGGAATCTACCTCTCGCAGCGCATCGGCGTGGCCAAGGACGGACGCCAGTTTCAGCCGGGCCACACCTCGTTGCGCGACCTCCGCTAAGATGAGCTTGCGCCCTTTTCCAAAATCCCCAAACATGGCCCGACTATGAGCCAACTCCCACTTACCGGTAAGATCGGCGTCGTTTTCGGCGTCGCCAATAAACGCAGCATCGCCTGGGCCATCGCCAAAGCCTGGTCGAAGGCTGGCGCCACGCTTTACTTCAACTACCAGGGCGAGCGCCTCAAGGAAAACGTCGAGGACCTCGTCACAGAGTTTGGCCCGGAGACGTTTCTATTCCCTTGCGACGTGACCAGCGACGCCGAGATCGACACCTTTTTCGCCGAGGTAAAAAAGAAAACCGACCGCATCGATTTGCTCCTGCACGCCGTCGCCTTCGCTCCCAAAGAAGCGCTTGAGGGCAACTTCCTCGACACCACACGCGACGCCTTTTTAATCGCGCACAACATCAGCGCCTATTCGCTCGTCGGCCTCGCCCGCGCCGCTGCTCCGTTCATGACCGACGGCGGCAGCATCGTTGCGATGACCTATTACGGAGCCGAAAAAGTCGTCCCGCATTACAACGTCATGGGCGTCGCCAAGGCCAGTCTCGAAGCCTCCTGCCGTTACCTCGCCTCCGATCTCGGGGCAAAAAAAGTGCGCGTGAATTGCATCAGCGCCGGCCCCGTTCAGACGCTCGCCGCCCGTGGCATCAGCGGATTTTCCAGCATGATGAAGCACTACGAGGAGCACGCACCGCTGAAGCGCAGTTGCACTCCCGACGAGCTGGGTGCGATGGGCGTTTTCCTCGCCAGCGACGGCGCGGCTTCCATCACTGGTCAGGTCATCTACGTGGATGGCGGCTACCAGATCATGGGCATGTAAGTCGGCTGCGGGTCAATCCCGTCCTTCCTTGGCGTGAGGCAAAAAAGCCCGCCGCCGCTGGCTTGGCCCGCGATGGAAAGGTGATGGCTCTCTCCAGCGATTCTCCCCCGCTGACCCTGGAGGAGCGTCGCGCCCGGCGGGAGGCGCGCCGGGCAAAGCAGCGCGAGGCCAATGTCGGTCGCGCCGCCAGGATGCATCTGGAGCGTCTCCGACGGGAGGCGCACCCGCCGAAGCCCGCCAAGCGCCCGGCGGCTGAATTGCCAGCGGTGAACATTGGCTGCTCGGGCTGGTTTTACTGGCACTGGCGCGGCGGGTTTTATCCGGCGGAATTAGCGACGCGCGACTGGTTTTCCCATTATGCCAGCCGCTTCAAAACCGTGGAACTGAACGCGCCGTTTTACTCCTGGCCGACTAGCGCCAATGTCCAGACCTGGCTGCGGCAGGCCGGGCGGCGGCGGTTTGTTTACACGGTGAAAGCCTCGGAACTCATCACCCACGTCAAACGCTTCGACGGCACGGGCGAACTCGTGCGCGACTTCGGTCACATCGCCGACGTGCTCGGACCGCGCATGGGCTGTTTTCTTTTCCAGCTTCCGCCGAGTTTTACCTACACCGAGGAGCGGCTGACTCAGATCGTGATGCAACTCGACCCCGCCAGGCGCAACGTCGTCGAATTTCGCCATCGCAGTTGGTGGAATGAGGCCGTCTATGAGGCGTTTCGCGCTGCTGGCATCATCTTTTGCTCCTGCAGCGGCCCTCGTCTGCCCGACGAACTCATCACCACGGCGGACGACATTTACATCCGCTTCCACGGGCTGAAACAATGGTATCGCCACGACTACACGCGAGAGGAATTGGCCGTCTGGACCGAACGTATCCGGGCCAGCGGGGCGAGACGGGTCTGGGCTTACTTCAACAACGATCGCGACGGCTTCGCGATCCAGAATGCAATGGAACTCCGCCGTCAGCTCGGCCGGAAAACGGCTAAGATTGCGATCTAACCCGGATCGCCGCTTCGATTCGGCGTGCAGGTTTGGAGGATCAAAAAACCTTCCGGCCAAACCCTGCCGCGTTGACTTGCGGGCAAAGTCCTCTACCATCTCTTTCTCTTCGATTGCCCCGTGAAAAACGTCCTTTTTATCTGTACCGGTAATATCTGCCGCAGCCCGATGGCTGAGGGTCTCTTCCGGCACATGGTCAAAAACCGGGGCGACATCGCCGTCGCTTCCGCTGGCGTCGCGGCGATGAATGGTCAGGAAACGAGCTTCAACGCCATTGAGGCGTTGAAGGAAAAAGGAATCAACATTTCCCACTACCGCAGCCAACCGGTGACGGATGATCTCATCGACAAGGCGACCCACATTTTCACCATGACGCAGGGCCATCTGGAGACCATCGCCATGCTCTATCCCGAGGCCGTGGAAAAGACGTTTCTCCTCACCGACTTCGACGAGATCGACCCCGGTCGCGACATCGCCGACCCCATCGGCATGGGACTCCACTCTTACCGCGCCTGCCGCGACGAAATCCGCGAAAGTCTGCCCAACATCCTGCAAATCATCGACCAATCCAACACCATGTCTGCACCCACCATTCCGTCCGCCCAAACCCGCCCGCTCACCATCAGCCTCGGAGCCGATCACGGTGGATTTGAACTCAAACAAAAAATCCAGCGTCACCTGAATCGCGCCGGGCACATTCTCCACGACAAAGGCGTCAACGGCCCGGACTCGGTCGATTACCCCGATTACGCCGACCAGGTTTGCCGCGAAGTCATCGACGGACAGGCCGAGTTTGGCATTCTTTTTTGTCGCACCGGCATCGGCATGAGCATCGCCGCCAATCGTTTCCCGCAGATTCGTGCGGCGTTGGTGAAAGACGAACACACCGCCCGCATCACGCGGCATCACAATAACTCCAACGTCCTCTGCCTCGCCGCCGACTCCATCGACGAGCGCACGGCCGGTGAAATCGTGGATGCCTGGCTCTCAACTCCCTTCGACGGCGGACGCCACCAGGAGCGACTGGAAAAACTCGATCACCTCGGCACCAGCGACAGCGGTCGTGCTCTCGCCGAGACCGACCCCGAAATCTACGCCTCCATTCAACTCGAAGAGCGCCGCCAGTCGGAAAACATCGAACTCATCGCCTCCGAAAACTTCACCAGCCGCGCCGTCATGGAAGCGCAGGGTTCCTGCCTGACCAACAAATACGCCGAGGGCTACCCCGGTCGCCGCTGGTATGGCGGTTGCGAAAACGTCGATGTCGTCGAGACCCTCGCCATCGCGCGGCTGAAGCTGCTTTTCCCCGGCGCAGACCACGTCAACGTCCAGCCGCACAGCGGTTCGCAGGCGAATGCGGCCGTCTATTTCTCCGTCCTCGAGCCCGGCGACAAAATCCTCACGATGGACCTCTCCCACGGCGGACACCTTACCCACGGGATGAAAATGAACTTCTCGGGCCGCCTTTATCAAGTGCTCCATTACGGTGTCAGTCCGACCGATTTCCGCATCGATTACGACGCGCTGGCCAAGCAAGCCCTCGAATATCAGCCCAAAATGATCACCGCAGGGGCCTCCGCATACCCGCGCATCATCGACTTCCAACGGATGCGCGAGATCGCGGATTCCGTCGGCGCGTATCTCTTCGTGGACATGGCGCACATCGCCGGCCTCGTCGCGGCGGGCGTGCATCCGAGTCCGGTCGGTATCGCGGATTTCGTCACCTCCACCACGCACAAAAGCCTGCGCGGCCCTCGCGGTGGCATCATCATTTGCAAAGAAAAATACGCCAAGGCCATCGACAGCCAGGTCTTCCCCGGCGTCCAGGGCGGACCCCTCATGCACGTCATCGCGGCCAAGGCCGTCTGCTTCCACGAGGCGCTGCAACCCGGGTTTAAGTCGTATCAGAGGCAGGTCGTTTCCAACGCCAAAGCCCTCGCGGCCCGCCTGACCATGCTCGGCTACACCATCGTTTCCGGCGGCACCGACAACCACCTCATGCTCGTCGATTTGCGGCCAAAAAACATCACCGGCAAAGAAGCCCAGGAAACCCTCGACGAAGCCGGCATCACGATTAACAAGAACTCCATCCCCTTCGACACCGTCGCCATCACCAAATCCGGCGGCATCCGCATCGGCACCCCCGCCGCCACCACGCGCGGCATGAAAGAAGAGGAAATGATGGAAATCGCCGACCTCATCCATCGCGGCCTGCAAAACGTCGGCAACACCGAAGCGCTCCACGCCATTCGCGCCGAAGTCAAAAAACTCACCGCCCGCTTCCCGCTGCCACGCTGATTTTAGGGTAGGCACTTGAGGACAAGAGCCCTCCAAAGCCGCCCTCGGAGCGTCCTCTCTGGCAACCCTGGGAGGTGCTCGTCCGAACGCGACTCACCCGGCGCGAGCTCAGGCGCTTCCCCCGAGGGGAAAAGTCATTTACCCAGCGGCAAAAGGCCTTTTATTTCAGCGCGGCCACCAGTTCGCGGCGTGACTCGGGGAGTTTGTGGAAATGGCGGAGCAACTCGCGGCTCGCATGGGACTCCGACTCGGGTGTGATCCCGCTGGCGCGGCAGATTTCCATCTCGAAAAAGGTGAGGGCTCGGCGGTCGGGCGTTTTCTCCGAGAGATAACCGAGCAGCCGCTGCATGAGGTGAAATAACTCCGGGCTGGCGTGCTCGGGCTCGGTGGCGAGTTCGATCAATTCGGAGGCGTAGGAGGCAAAGAGAAGCCGCAGGTAGTGTTCGCGGATCGCCGAATGCGGCGTAATCAATTTCGCCTCGGTGAGGGTGTGCAATTCGCTTTTCTGGCTGGCCCGCAGGCTGATCTCGCACAAATAAAACAGGTCGAGCTGCCCGGAGAACGCGCCTTTGTTTTTCCTCGCGCCCTTGGCCACGGCTTTGATTCGGCCATGATCTTCCGTGAGGAAACTCAGGATCAGGCTCGTCTCGGTGAGCTTGGTTTTGCGCAGCACGATCGCTTTGGAACTCGCATGAAAATCCAGCACGCCGCGAGTTTACCGCGCGGGAGGTGACTTGGGAAGCATCCCGCCGACGGCTTGAATGGGCTGCAACTCGCCTCGTCTTGTGACCCAGGCGGCAAGGGCGAGGTCGGGTGGGGGATTTTTTGCCGGCGCGGGCAGGGTAAAGGTGGCGCTGTCGCCGGGCGTGGCGGTTTGCAGCGTGAGGGCGACGAAATCGTGCCGCAGGGTGCGACCGGCGTTTTCCCCGGCGCGAACTTTCGTTTCGATGCCGCCGCCGAGGGTGGCGAGATGGATTTCGTAGCTGCCGGGTGTGCTGGGAGCGAAGGTGACGGTGACCTGACCGCCGGTTTTCTGGAGGATGAGGGTGCCGGGTTTCTCGTGGGAAGCGGCGATCTTTTCAGCGGAGCGCCATTCTTTTCCGTCGCGAACGAAGCACGGCGTATAAATGGAACTCGTATGCCAGCTCGCGGCGAGCGCCTGCTGACGCGCGGTAAATGCCGCCTGCGCCGTGGCGTCGGCCCAGCCGAGGTTATCCCAATAGGTGACGTGAAAAGCCACGGGCACGAAGGTTTTCCAGAGGTCGCTGTCGCTGCGCATCGCACTCAGGCGCGCCTCGGCGGGCGGGCAACTGCTGCAGCCTTCGCTGGTGTAGAGTTCCACGAGGGAGACTTGTTGCGGGCCGCTCGAAAAGGTCTGGGCCACGAGCGCCAGCGGGCTGAGGACGAGGGCCAAGAGAGGGGTGAAAAGGAAGGTTTTCATTCTCATGGGAGTCGCATGGGAAAGGCTTTATTCCGGCCACGTCTGGGAATAAACAATACCCGGGGCACTCCCATCGTTATCTCCGTGGATTTCTTTCAACAACTC
Organism: Chthoniobacterales bacterium; assembly: GCA_039930045.1. Taxonomy (NCBI): domain Bacteria; kingdom Pseudomonadati; phylum Verrucomicrobiota; class Spartobacteria; order Chthoniobacterales; species Chthoniobacterales bacterium. The sequence continues at coordinate 118,892 of JBDSQB010000010.1, forward strand.
GTCGATGCGCACCATGCGGCGCTCTATCGTTTCGCCTACAGCCTGGCGAAAAGCGAGTCGGCGGCCTGCGACCTCACCCAGCAGACATTTTACATCTGGGCCACGAAGGGTCACACGTTGCGCGATGCCTCGAAGGCGAAGTCGTGGCTCTTTACGACGTTGCACCGGGAGTTTCTGCGGGGGCGTCATCGGGATCAACGCTGGACCTCGCTGGAGGAATTGCCACCGGGACGTAACGATTTTGCTGCCGAGGAAATGGAGGCCTGGCGCAAGCTCGATGGCGCGGGCGTGCTGGAGGCGCTGGCCAATGTGGATGAGGTGTTTCGTGCGCCGCTGACGTTATTTTACCTGGAGAGTTTTTCCTATGCGGAGATCGCCGAGACGCTCGGTGTGCCTGCTGGAACGGTGATGTCGCGGTTGTCGCGAGGGAAGCAGCAGTTGCGAGCGCTGCTGAGCGACGCGGAGGCCGGGGAGAAGATCGTGCCCTTTGATCCATCGCGTGAAGCCGACGAAAAAAGGAGGAATCTATGAAACGCGAGGAAGCTGAATTTATTCTCACGGCCTACCGCCCCGGCGGCGAGGATGCGTCGGACGCGGGTTTCGCGGAAGCGTTGCAGATGGCGGCGAACGATCCCGAACTCGGCCAATGGCTGGCCCGCGAACAGGAAATGGACCGGCTGGTTTGCGAAAAATTGAGTCGAGTTCCAGTGCCCTCTGGCCTGCGCGACCGCATTCTCGCCGGTGGCCGGGTGAGTCGGAAACCCGTGTGGTGTCGGCGTCGGGGCTGGATGGCGCTGGCGGCGGCGCTGCTGATTTTTGCCCTGGTCGGCGGCTGGCGGATGATGCCGGTGGACGGTCGGAATCTGCCGGAGTTTGCCATGAATTACGCGAGCCGGGGTTTCCTTTTGGAGGCGCACAATAAAGATCTAACTCAACTGGAAAACTGGCTCGCTGCCCGGCAAATGCCAACGCCGGAAGCGGTCCCGGAGCGTCTCGCTGCGCTGGAGAAGCTGGGTTGCCGCACCGTTTCCTACCACGGACGGCCTGTCTCGATCATTTGTTTCGAGAAGGACGGTCGTGAATATCATCTCTTCGTCGCCAAGAAAATAGAGGTCGGCTCTTTTACTGCCCAAACCTCCCGCCAGACGCAGGGAAACTGGTCCGCCATTGCGTGGTCAGATGCGACGAATGACTACGTGCTCGCCAGCAAAATCGGACTGCCCGCCCTGGAGCGCCTGCTCTGAAGCGGCGTTTGACACCTCCACCCCTTCGCCCTGTATATTCGGGGCTTATGCGTTATCGAAAATACAAAGGCACCGAATTGGAAGTCAGCGAAGTGGGGTTTGGCATGTGGACGGTTTCCACCGGCTGGTGGGGCCAATTCACCGAGGGCGAGGCGATTGCGCTGATGCATCAGGCGTTCGATTTGGGCATCACGCTCTTCGACGCCGCCGACAGCTACGGCAACGGGCTGAGTGAGGAATTGATCGCCAAGGCGTTCCCCACACGCCGCGATGAAGTCGTGATCGCGACGAAGATTGGCTACGATTTCACCCATTTCGGCGACGAGCGCCGCGGGCAGCGGGAGATTCCGCATGATTTCTCGCCCGAGGCTTTGGTGAAGGCGACGGATGCGGCTTTGAAGCGATTGAAAACCGACCGGATCGACCTCTTGCAACTGCACAACATCCGCATGGAGCAGGTCTATGATGACGCGATCTGGACCACGCTGGAGCAGCTCAAGTCCGCTGGCAAAGTGCTTGCGACGGGCATTGCGCTCGGGCCGGCCATTGGCTGGCTTTACGAGGGGGTGAATTGCATCCGCGAGCGGGAGTTCAATTCCGTTCAGCACATTTACAACCTGCTCGAGCAGCATCCCGGCCGGGCCATGCACGACGCCGCGACCGAGGCGGGCAAGGACACGATGTTCATGATTCGCGTGCCGCATTCCTCCGGGATGCTGGAAGGAAAATACACCGCCGACACCGTTTTCCCGCCGAACGATCATCGCAATCATCGTCCGCGAAGCTGGCTGCTGAATGGGGTTCGCAAGATCGACACGCTGCGCTTTCTGGAGAACAGCGAACGCACGTTGGGTCAGGCTGCATTGCAATGGTTGCTGGCCGACGAGCGCGTGGCCACGACGCTGCCGAACATCTACAACGCGGAGCAGGTAGTCGAGTTTGCCAAGGCGCCCGACACCGCGCGACTAACCTCGGAAGAAATGGAGCGCATCGCGGATCTCTACGCCGATAATTTCGGAGTGGAGCCGGAGGAGCCGAAGTTCAAGGGAACGATGGAACTCGCGGAGGTGTAATATTGCACTAACATCGCCTGCCGCCCGTAGAGGAAGCGGCGGTGCTGGAAGTTTATCCAGCCGGCTTCCATCGCTATCTGCGCCAGTTCCTCGTAGGAAAACGAGCGCCGCACCGAGAGCAAGGCATCGTGGACGGTCATGGGTTCGCGGAAGACGGTGCTCGTGATGAAGCGCACGCCCAGCCAAGTGAGGAGACTCCGCTCCAAGTCGGCCACCAAGGCAAATCCAGTGGTCGCTGCTAACATCTGGCGCAGGATGTTAGTTGCATCCACCTCGCTAAAGTGATGCAGCGCGAGAGAACAAAAGACGCCGGTGTATTCCTGATTGGCAGCGAGTCGAGTGACATCGCACTGGCGGAACTGAATTTCGGGATAGCTAACACTGAGCGACTTGGCCACAGACAGCGTCGCATCTTGAAAATCCAAAGCCTCGACTTCGATGCTAACCTCGTGCTCGCGGCACCAGTCCACGATGAGTCGGGGGATGTCGCCCGAGCCGGTGCAAAGATCGAGAAAGCGATGCGACGATCCGGGTTGGACTAACATCGCGAGATAATGCCGGATGAGCCTATAACTTCCGAACCAGCGATTGAGCTGGCGGAGGTTTTTCAGGTCGGCGATGAGCGTGGCGTCGGCGGTCTCGGCCACGTCCATGAGTTCGATCTCACCCGGATCAAACGCGCGCTGGCGGAGGTTAGTCCGCATAACCTAACACCGCGAGAAGGCGGCCGGTTTTGCCGAGTTCGGCCCGATAGGAATAGTAGGTGGCGAGATCGGACGCGGTGCATTTTCCGCAGTCGGCGTAGTGCGCAATTCCGGCAGCGCCGGCTTGCGCGGCGATCTGCGCGGCGAAGTCGATCTCGTAGTGCGGCGGCCGAATGCACGGGGCGAGTTGGACAATGATCTGCCCTGGATTCGACCCAAACTCGACTCTCATTTTCTCGATGGCCACGGTTAGGATGCCGAGTTCCGTGCCTTTCTTTCCCGAGTGCAGCAAACCGATGGCGCGATGCTCGGGATCGGCCAGAAAGATGGCGCCGCAATCGGCGGTGTAAATGCCGAGCGCGATGTTAGGATCGTTGGTGAGAAGTCCGTCGCAGTCAGGAATGGGAGACAGCGAGTTGGAATCGACGCGCACCACATTTTTGCCATGCACCTGTTGCGCAGTGACGAATTTCCTATCCGCGAGTCCGATGTTAGTCAGCGCGGCGCGATGATAGTCGTCGAGCCGGGCGAGGGCGGCCTCGCGATCCACTTGCACATCCAAACCCGTCACGCGTTGCAGGAAGCCGTGGCGCAGCCAGACCTCAGCAGCGAGGGCGGGAAACGTTTCGTGCGGAGCAGCGGTCGGCACGGGAGTTAGGTCGTTATTGAGCCTGACGGCGCTTGACTAGGTTGGCGCGAATCTCGTCGTCGGTCAGCGTGGGCTTCAATTTTTTGGCACTGGAGATCCATTTTTTGCGCGCACCTTTGCTGGCCAATGGATCTGCAAACGTATCGTGGTAATGCGTCACCGAACCCGTCACGCGATCAAATTCCGCGAGCGCTGAATTGTAATCCGCGACCGCCTGCAAAGCCGTCGTCTGCGCCTGGGTCAGCGAGACGCGCGCATCGAGCACCTCCAGCTGCGTGCCTGCTCCAGCGGAGAATCGCTCCCTCGCCAGACGCAACGCTTCCTGCGCCTGCTCGACCGCTTTTTGCTGACTTTCAATCAACTCACGGCCCTCGATCAGGCTGGAGTAGCTGGTCTGCACTTCGAGTTCCACCTGGCGAACGCTGTCCTCGTAATTGACCCGCGCCGACTCGAGTCGTGCCCGAGCCTGCTGCACGCGACCACTGGTGGCAAACCCATCGAAAATATTCCAGTTGCCCGAGAAACCGAAGAACCAGCCATCGACCTCGTCGCTCAGGCTGCCCGAGGCGTTGCGGATTTGGTAGCCCGCGTTTCCGTTGATCGTCGGCTGATAACCGGCGAGCGCGACGGTGATTTGCTCGACCTCGGAGAGAATCGACTGGCGCTGGACTTTGAGCAATGCGCGGCGTTCCATCGCGAGCCGGATCGATTCCTGAAGATCGATGACTTGCGCGTCGTAAGTGAGCAGGCCCTTGATCGGAAACGGCGTGAGATCGCCGGTGGTCGGCCACGAGACGCCGACGAGTTTGGCGAGCTGCAACTGCGACGTGCGGTAGTTGTTGCGGGCGCGAATCAGCGCGGGTCGGGCGTTGGCGAGCTCGACTTCGGCGCGGAGAACGTTGAAGCGCGGCACGGTGCCGGCCTCGAAACGATTCTGCTGATCGCGCAACTGGCTCTGTAAAAGCGTGACGGATTCCTCCTGCACGCTGATGAGGGCGCGGTTGAGGAGCACGGTGTAAAACTGCTGGCGCACCGACGCGATGACTTGATCGACGACGTTGCGCAGCTGGTAAAAGGCGCTGTCCTCGGCGATGCGCGCCGCCCGCAAGGCTGCCGAAACCTGGCCGCCGCTGTAGATGACTTGGGTGACCTCGAAGTTGACGTTCCAGGATTTATTTTCCGTGGAAGCGCTGGCGCCGGAGGTGGAAAGGGATTTGCCGAGGGAGCTGGTCGAGGTCACGGGCAGAGCCACGCCGTCGATGAGCACGGTGCCGATGACATTCGGGTCCGATCCCGATCTGGAGGAGGAGCTTAAACTGGAACTAGAGGAACTGCTGCTCCCGCTGCTGAGTGTTTTGCTCTGGCTGTAGCCGCTGCTGACGCCGAGTTGCGGCAGGGCCTGTGCGCGCACTTCGACGACTTGTCCGAGAGTGCGCTTGATCTCGGCGATCTGGCGAAGAATGTCGGCATTGTGTTCCAGCGCGGTCTGGATGGCCTGGTCTAGTGTGATGCCATTGGCCGGGCTCGGTGGCTGCGCGGCAAAGGGCCGCTTGATGTCCAGTTTGGCAAAAGGATCGTTGGCAGGCCCGGAAGAACGATTGTTCCCTGCGAGCACCGGGTCGTTGGCGAGAAGGTCCTCATTCACCTTCGAAGTGTCGCCTGCCATGATCGATTCATCGTTGGCCGCCGCACTCGGCACGGGCGTGGGAGTTGGCGAGGCCGCCGGGGCTGGCGAGGGCGAGGTCAAAGTGGGACGTGCATCCTGCGCGGTGGCCGTCCAGACGCTGAGGGCCAGCGTCGCGCTGATAAGTTGAGTAATGGACTTATTCATGATCCTGAGATTGGCAATATTGGAAAATTTTCTGGTAGATGTGGAGCCAGGACGACTGCTCATCGGGGGTGAGGTGTTCCATCACTTTCTGAACGTTTCGCACCATATCTTCGCGAATGCGGTGGACGAGGGACTGGCCTTTTTCGGTAATTTTGACAATGACTTTGCGGCGATCGTCGGTGCAATGGCAGCGGGTGATGTAGCCGAGATTTTCCAGCCGATCCACTAGCCCGGTCGCGGCGGCGGTGGTGTGGCCCATCTTGAGGGCGATCTCCGACATGGTGGCGACGCCACTTTGATCGAGATGGCCGAGGAGAAAATATTGGGCGAATGAGACGTTTCCATTCGACAGCTCCTTCGAGAGATTCATCAGGAAACACCGCTGGAGGACGATGATGATGTTGGCCAATTCCTCCGCATCGCGGTGCTGCTCGGTCGGAAGGGCAAGTGGAGGCATTTTAGTTAAGGTGCTTAACAATCAAGCAGGTTGACGGTAGCCGCGAAAAACAGGCACGCAACCGGGAATTACCAAACTAACACGCTCACCATTTCGCCTCCGGCAATCTCTGTCCCCGCGCCCATCCGCAGCAGCGCGTCGCTCCGGCTCAAGCCGAAAAGCGCGTGGCTTTCCTGCAAACCTTGGGGAACGAAACGCTCGCCCTCAATGCGACCGCGAACGTAATGCGGGCGATCCCCGGTGTTGGCCAGCGGCGAGTCGAGTTGCAGTGTTTTCACCGGCAGAAAACGCTCGCCGTCGCGGGCTCCGAGCATTTGCAGCAAGGCCGGGCGCAGCAGCACAAGAAACGTGACAAACGACGCCAACGGATTGCCGGGCAGGCCGAAAATGAGTTTTTCGCCGGAGCGCGCAAACGCCAGTGGCTTGCCGGGTTTCATCCGAATCCGCCACAGATCGAGCGCGACTCCGAGGGCAGCCAGCGCGGGTTTCACATGATCGTGATCGCCCACGGAAACGCCGCCGCTGATGATGAGAACATCGCTCGTCTCCAGCGCGCGGCGGATTTCCAGTTGAGTTGCAGTCAAATCATCGGGGCTATGCCGCAGTTCGGCCTGAATCCCCAGCGATTGCAAAAGCGCGGCCAGCATGGGGCTGTTGGAGTCGTAAATCTCCCCAGATAACAATGGAACTCCCAGCGGGCGCAATTCGTCGCCGGTCGAAAGTACGGTCACTCGTGGCATCCGATGCGCCGGTGCCGTCGCCAATCCCTGACTCGCCAGAAGCGCCACCAGTTGCGGTGTGATCCGCTGGCCAGGGCTGCCGATGAGTTGACCAGCGGCGAGATCGGCTCCGGCGCGGCGGATGTTTTCCCCCGGCTCGACGGATTCGCGCAAATGCACCCGGCCATTTTCGACCGTCACGTCCTCCTGCATCGCCACGCCGGTGCAGCCTGCCGGAATCGGCGCTCCGGTAAAAATGCGACTCGCCTCGTTTTTTTCCAGCCGCAGAGAACGATCCTGCCCGGCGGGTTGCTCTCCACACAGGATGCGTTCGCCCGGTTCGTCCGCCACGCGGATCGCGTAGCCATCGACCACTGAATTATCGAAACGCGGATGCGCCATCGTCGAGCGCATCGGCTGCGCCAGAAACGAGCCGAGCGCCTCGCGCAGCGGCCTTTCCACCATGGGCAGCGGACTCGCCGCCGACAAAATCCGGGCTAGGGCGTCGGCTTCTTCGACCATACATCATCGCCCGGCTGGGGCGCTCCCTGCACGATATCGGCGGCGGCAAAGGGACGCCGCATCTCCGCGCCCGCCTTTAAAGTCGCCACGTCCTCGCCGCCACGTCGCACCTGCATTTCCGCCCCCGGCGTGGGAGCCGCGAAACCGCCGAAATCCACCAGCACGAAACGGCCTGCGTCATTCACCATCGAGATCGTTCCGAGGAAATTTTGCGTGGCCACGGTCTCGGCGGGCGGTTTCTTTTTCCCAAACTTCCCCAAGACGGCGCAGCCGGGCAAAACCGCCAGCAGCAACACCAATATAAAACCGCGCTTCCACATAGATTCCGATCTTACTCGAATCTGCCGGAGCAGCCAGTCTTTCCCAAAATTCATGGATTGACGCTCCCGGCGGTGTCTGGTTTATTGGCCGCACAACTGACACGGAGAGTTGGCTGAGTGGTCGAAAGCAGCGCTTTGCTAAAGCGCCATACCTCAAAAGGGTATCGAGGGTTCAAATCCCTCACTCTCCGCCAGTTGTTTTTTTATCCCCACATCCCAATCTAACTCCCAAAATCATGGCAAACTCCGCACTCGAAAAAGGACAGGCTTTCCTCGCTGAAAACGGCAAAAAGGAAGGCATCACCACCACCGCTACCGGGCTTCAATACAAGGTTCACACCGAAGGCACCGGCAAAAAGCCGAAGGCCACGGACGTAGTGAAGGTTCACTACCGCGGCACGCTGCTCGACGGCACCGAGTTTGATAGTTCTTACAAGCGCAAGGAGCCGATCGAGTTTGGGTTGAATCAAGTCATCCGCGGCTGGACCGAGGGCGTACAACTCATGTCCGAAGGCTCCAAATACGAATTCTTCATTCCATCGCAACTCGCCTACGGCTCACGCGGTGCTGGTGGCGACATCGGACCGGATGAGACCCTTATTTTCGAGGTCGAACTGCTCGCTGTTCGCTAAACCGAGCAATCATTTCCGTGGTTCAAAAAGGCTGGCTTCCCTAACCGGAAACCAGCCTTTTTCCATTCGAGTTCCAATCCATTGAACACCCAGTATCTCCAGCTCCTCGGACTCGTCGCACCGGTCTATCTCATCATCGTTACCGGATTCGCCGTGCGCCGCCTTGGGTGGTTAAATGCCGCCGCCGACGCCAGCCTCCTGCGGCTCGTCGTTAATCTGCTCATCCCGTGCCTCATCCTCGATTCCATTCTGGGGAATCCATCGCTCGCCCGTGTGGAAAATCTCATCCTCCCGCCCGTCATCGGTTTTGCCAGCATCATCATCGGTTTTGCCGTCGCGCGCCTGGTCAGCCCATGGCTCGGCCACGACCTGCGAATGCGGCGGACATTTGCTTTTACCACGGGCATTTACAACTACTCCTACCTTGCGCTGCCTCTGGTGGTTTCGCTCTTCAACCGGGCGACTTTGGGCGTGCTCTTCACCTTCAATCTAGGCGTCGAGATCGCCTTCTGGACCGTGGGTTTGATTGTTCTCACCGGAAGCGAAAACAAAGCCGGTCCCGGCTGGCGTCGTGTCGTCAATCCGCCCATTTTGTCCATCGTCTTTGCTGTGATTTTGAACGCCATCGTGCGTCCAGAATGGCTGCCGCATTTCCTCACCTCGGGCATCCACACCGTCGGCGGGATCGCCATTCCACTCGCATTGTTATTAACCGGCGCGACCATGGCGGACTGGATTCCTTCGCTCAAAACCGGCTTCCGCACGCCTCTCGTCGCCCTCGCCATCGGACTGCGACTCGGAGTGTTGCCCGTGCTGTTTCTCCTCGCCGCCCGCTGGCTGCCGATGTCATTGGAACTCCAGCGAATCATCGTCATCCAAGCTGCGATGCCGGCGGGAATGCTGCCCGTCGTCATCGCGAAGCATTACGACGGCGATCCGGGTGCGGCGCTGCAAGTCGTCATCGGCACCAGCGTGATCGGATTGCTGACAATTCCGTTCTGGATACGGGTCGGACTTCCCTTGGTGGGGCTGTAAAAATTTCTTGCAGATAACCCCTTGCCAAGGGTGGGGACGCGGCCTATAACAGCACTCCCCGCGCGAGTGGGGACGACGATAATGTCTAAAAATGGGTAGGTTCCGGAGTGGCCAAACGGGGTGGACTGTAAATCCACTGGCATCGCCTTCACAGGTTCGAATCCTGTCCTGCCCACCATTATCGCGAAGCGGATGCAGACCAACATTCTGGCGTCCGCGGGTAAATGGAAACACGTTGAAAGGGTGGCATGAGCGAGATCCGCATCGGCATATCGGGGTGGACGTATCCGCCATGGAGAGGCGTTTTTTACCCCGAGAAATGGCGGCAAAAAGACGAGCTGGCCTATGCCTCGCGCCAGGTGAGTTCCATTGAAATCAACGGCACCTTTTACTCGCTGCAACGCCCGGAGAGCTATCGCAAATGGTTCGAGGAAACGCCCGACGACTTCGTCTTTGCCGTGAAGGGCGGACGCTTCATCACGCATATCCGGCGGCTCAAGGACATTGAACAGGCGGTAGCCAATTTCCTCGCGTCCGGCCTGCTGCGGCTGGAGAAAAAACTCGGGCCAATCCTCTGGCAGTTGCCGCCGAGTTTGAAGTTCGATCCGGTGCGACTGGAGACGTTTTTCAAACTCCTGCCGCATACGATGAAGGACGCCGTGGCCGTGGCTAAAACCCACAATGAAATCGTCGAGGACCACGACTGGACCGAGCTCGACCCTGAATTGGAGGAGTGCCCGGTGCGTCACGCCCTGGAAGTGCGGCATCCGTCGTTTCAGTGCGAGGAATTTATCGAACTCCTCCGCCAATATCGCGTCGCGCTGGTCGTCGCCGACACGGCCGGGAAATGGCCTTTCATGGAGGACATCACGAGCGACTTCGTCTATGTGCGATTGCACGGCGAGGAAGAGCTTTACGCCAGCGGCTACACCGAGGAATCGCTCGCCAACTGGGCGCACAAAATCGAGTCGTGGTCGAAGGGGAAAAACCCGGAAGGCGCGAAATTGTTTTCCTCGAAAGCTCCCAAGCAAAAGCAGGGCTGCGACGTTTACGTTTACTTCGACAACGACGTAAAAGTCCGCGCGCCGCACGATGCCATGTCACTCGCGCACCGTCTCGGCTTGGGCGACGCGCCGACGCCAATGCTCCGCACGGAGCGCATTGAAGAAATGCCACGGCTGCAATGGAAACAACCCCACCAGTGGGCGCGCACATAGCGATCTAACTCGAAAGCCGTGTTTGCCTTTTTCTCCAACAAACTCGGATGCCTCGGCTCCATCGTCGTGTCCCTCCTCGGCTCGTTGCTCCTCATCTTTCTGATGCGGAGCTGCCATGGCTAGGATGCGTCCTGACTCGCCCGTGGCGACGTGTGAAACGCGGCCTCTGTTTCTCGGCGGTCGTTGAGAAACGTATCGAGCAGCATCGCCAGCAGCCAGCCCCAGACAAGGTGCGCGACAATCATCAAACCGCTACGGCGCACGGGATGTTTTTCCGCCGGAGAAAGAATTCCCAGAGCGGGCAGGAGGCCGAAATAACTTGTCAGCCAGACCAGCATTCCAAAAATCAGACCGCGCGGAGCCGGTGCAATGGGCACTTTTGCATTCGCATAAAGGACGCCCGCAGCGCCGCCGTAGCCGAAGTGCGCCAGCCAGGCCACAGCCGAACGGGTGGGGGGAGTTAGAGGCATATCCGTGGTGATTTTCTCCGTGATCTCGCGCGGCGGCAGCGGGTATTTTTCCGACTGCGGCAAGCGCCGGTGCAGCGCGATCATTACTGCGCTCATCGGCCCGGTCGCACAGACGCCGCAGATCAGGCCGAGGAGCGAAGGGAGGAGTTTGGGTGCTTTCATTTCACGTGATAAACGAAATTGAAATTCGACCCGGCTGTAAATCGACGCGGACGGTTTCTCCGTCCTTGGCCTCACTCCAGCGGCGGAGCCATCGAATCGAGGTAGCTCTGGAGAATGATCACAGCGGCGACTTGGTCGATGACTTTGCGGCTGTTTTTGACCGTGCGCCCGGCGTCGTGGAGGGAGCGCTGCGCTTGCTGTGTGGTCATGCGTTCGTCCCAGAGAATGATGGGGATTTTCAGCGCGGGCTTCAATTTGTCGGCGAACTCGCGGATTTTCTCGGCGGCGGGGCCGTAAGTTCCATTCATATTGCGCGGGAGGCCGATGACGACGCGCTCGATTTTTTTCTCGGCAATGACCTCGCAGATTCGTCTGGAAGTCGCATTGAATTTCTCCCGGCCATTGAGCGTTTCCAGCGGGTGCGCGAGCATGCCGAGTTCGTCGGAAATGGCGAGTCCGATGCGGGCGTCGCCGTGATCAATGCCGAGGATTCTCACTGGAGTTCGGGTGGAATCTTTTTGATGAGAGTTTTGATCAGCTCGGCCTCGTGGCGATTGGCAATGAGGATGGCGTCGGCAGTTTCCACGATGACGAGATTCGACACGCCGAGCAAGGCGATGTGTTTTTTGCCCCGGGAATAAACGATGTTGTTCTCGGAATCGGTGACAGTCGTGGGCGTGTTCGTGCGGTTATCGTAGCCGTCCCGAGGCAGGTAATTGGCCGCAGCGAGCCAGCCGCCGACGTCGTCCCAGTCGAATGACGCCTCGACCACGAGCACGCGGGTGGCCTTTTCGAGGATGGCGTAATCGATGGAAATCTTTGGCAGCGCACTGAAAGTCGAATCGACAAACGCCGCGAGGTCGCTCGCTGCCATGAGGCCCTCGATGAATGTCGAGAGCTCCGGAGTGTTGCGCTGGAACTCCGCCAGAATCGACGGAATCGTCCAGATGAACATGCCGGCATTCCACTTGAAGTTCCCTTGTTTGAGGAAGGATTCGGCAAGGTCGGGGGCGGGTTTTTCGCGGAAGCGGACCACTTCAAAAATCGGGGCGTCGGTGCCCGCCAGATGAGCGCCTTGCTCGATGTAGCCAAAACCGGGGCATGCCCACGTCGGCGGAATCCCGATGGTGACGAGTGCGCCGGTGGAGCGGGCGGCTTCGGCGGCGGTGGCGAGGTCGTTTTGGAGGGCTTCCTCGTCGCGAATGATGTGGTCCGCCGGGAGCACGACCATGGTGGCGGCGGGATTGCGTTTGGCGACGAGTCCGACTCCGAGAGCAATGGCGGCGGCGGTGTCGCGTTTGTCGGGTTCGGCAAAGATGTTTTCCGCTGGCAGCGAAGTGATGATCCGCCGGACGGACTCCTCCTGGTCGCGATTGGTGAGAATGAGAATATTTTCCACCGGCACGAGTCCAGAGAGTCGGGAAATGGTGTCCTCGAGCAACGTTTGGTCGGAGAAAAGATTGAGCAACTGCTTCGGCGTCGCCTTGCGGCTGAGCGGCCAGAAACGCTCGCCGCTGCCGCCTGCGAGGATGAGGACGTAAAGATCAGTTTTCATGTAAAGAATCGGAAAGACTAACGGATTGTTTTTTTTCGGTCGCGAGCCTATTCTAACGCTCAAGACATGTCGAACAATCCTCCAAACTCTTTCCCCACGTCGGCTCCCATGGCCGGTTTATTCTCACTCGCGCAGACGGCCATCGGCTGCGGCATCGGCCTCTTGATTGCTGACAAACTCCGCCAGAAAAAACAGACGACGGCGATCACTCTTTTCTCGGTCGCCGTGGCGTCGGTCGTGCCGGTGATTGTGACCTATGTCGTCTCGCGGACGAACGGCCCGGAGTCGAAGCGCGGAATGCGGAAACGCCTTCGCTCCATTCGCGAGGACAGCGGCTGGAACGAGGAAACGGACATGCACTAAGCCCCGCCGGGCTGATCCGAGTTAGATCGGAATGAAACTCTCCAGCGGATTGTCGTTGGGATAGAGTTTGCGGTATTCGATCGCCTGCAAGCCCGCGATGGCGGCGACGCCGACGATTTCATCCACGGTCGCACCGCGCGAAAGCTCGGCGGCAGGTTTGGAAAGTCCGGTGAGGAGCTGGCCGTAAACCGCCGGTTTGGCGAGATACTGGACGAGTTTGCTGGCGATGTTGCCGCTGTTCAGGTCGGGGAAAATGAGGACGTTGGCCTTGCCCGCGACCTCGCTGCTGGGGACTTTTTTGGCGGCGAGTGCCGGGAGCAATGCCGCATCGGCCTGCAACTCGCCATCGATGGCCATGTCGAGAAATTGATCGGCGGCGATTTTACGAGCCAGCGCGGTGGCGGCGGCGATTTTCTCAGTGAGCGGCATTTTTGCGCTGCCCCGGGTCGAGAACGATAACAATGCGACTCGCGGCCTCGCACCGGTGAGCTGGCGTGAGAGGCGTCCGGTTTCCACGGCGATGGCGGCGAGCTGCTCGATGTCGGGGTTGGGCACGACGGCGCAATCTCCCATGAAGAGCACGCCGTTGTCGCCCAACTCGTGGTCACTCATCTCCATAATGGTGCAACTCGAAATGGTCTTCACGTGCGGCAGCGGTGTGACGATCTGGATGAGCGGTCGTAGCAGGGAACTCGAGAATGCCGACGCGCCGCCGACGAGGGCATCGGCCTGGCCGTATTGCAGCATCATCGCGCCGAAGAAATTGGCATTCAGCATCAGCTCGCGGCAACTCGTCGGACCCATTTTGCGATAGCGCTCCAGCTTTTCAAATCGGGACACAAACGTCTCAAAGTCCGACGCCGTTCCGGGGTTGATCACCATGATATGGTCCAGACTCACCCCTTGCGCTTTGGCGGCGGCCGAGATCGAGTTGCGGTCGCCGAGCAGAATCGGCGTGCCGAGTTTCAGCGAGGCAAATTTCCCCGCTGCCTGCAGCACGCGCGGCTCCGTTCCCTCTGGAAAGACCACCCGCTTGGGGTGACGCGCCAATTTCTCGAAGACGGTCTGGATAAAGGTCATACGCCGGAAGCGTGGAGCGTTTGCCGGGTAGAGACAAGCGCGATTTGGCAAAATATGCTTGGCCCTGGATTCCTTAGACAAACACCGGCGGCGCCTCGACTGTAACCTTCATCGAGAGCAATTGCAGCGGGCCAAACTGCGTCACCAGCGCCACATCCGCCGCGTCGCGCCCATAGGCGACCGTGATTCGATTGCCACGCGGCTCCTTCTGGGTGCCGTCGAAAACAAACCAGCGTCCGCCTACCCAAGCCTCGAACCAAGCGTGTAGATCCATCGGCTCCAAGTCCTTCAAATACCCCACGACCATGCGCGCGGGGATGTTGATCGACCGGCAAAGCGCCATTCCGAGATGCGCGAAATCGCGGCAGACGCCCGACTTGGCATTCCACGTATCCAGCGCGGAGGTGCTGGCATTGCTCGCGCCGTAGCGATACGCGACGTTTTTCTCGATCCAGCTCCGAATCGCCTCCACCTGTTGATAACCCGGAGGCAGATTGCCGACAATCGAGAGCGCCTCCTGATGCATCAGATCGCTCTGGCAGTAGCGGCTCGGCAGCAGGTATTGCAGCACATTATCAGGCAGCTGCTCCGCTGGGACAAACTGCGCGTCGCAATCGACTTCGATCTCATTGGCCACATCCGCCGTGCAACTGGAGCGAACGGTAAAATCCCCCGGCTGCGCCACCACGCGCTGGCAGAGATTGCCAAAGCCATCGGTGTATTCCGTCACCGGCGAATGCGGCATAATGGAATATTCCTCCCGCATGATCCACTGCCGCTTGCCGCTGTGCGGATGAAGCATGAGCACCGCCGGCACCGGCACGTGGGTATGAAAAGTGAGTTCACAAGTCGCGTTCAAAATCATGAGAAGAGTCATACTGGAATCCGGTTCATTTTTCCAGCGAACGAGTGACCAGGAGACAAATCACTCAGGCCATAGCCGGATCGCCCTTGCCACTGGGCAAAAAGCGTTCATACTCGCCAGTGGTTAATTTTCCTCCCGCATTGATGAACCTCCCCAAGATTTCCCCATTTCTTCTCGGCGTTTTGCTCCTCACGAGCTGCCATGTTTTCCGCTCGTCGGAGTTGCAGGTCGCCGTCTCCCACACCCGCTCAGAAGGTTCCAACAGATTGGAAAACGTCCACCGGCTTCTGACGCAACGCGGCATCGAGCACAAGCGGATCCTCTTCCGCTATGAAGTGTCCGAGCGGCCTATCGTTGCTCCGACCAGCACCAGCACGTTTGCCCTCGGAGAAACGCCGATGGCTTTTCTCCCAAAACGCTCCGTCACCCGCGAGCGCAGCGGCATCCTTTACCGCGACGACGAGCATCGCGGCTATGCCTGGTGGTATGTGGACGGCGAGACCCCTCGCCAAGTCTGGCTGCCCAACGACACCATGGAGCGCCAGATCAGCTTCGCCATGCGCCGCCGGATCGAACTGCTCCGCGTGGAGGAGTTTGATCGCGCTGTGGACGGCATGGCCAAGGAAGCCGCCAAAGCTCGACACGTCGCAGCCGCCAATTCCGTGATCGACTGGAACGCCCGTTTCCGCCGCGCCCACGGCACCGACTTCGATGCCGCAAGCCCCGTCGATCTGGCCAAAATGCGTGCGCTCAAAGGGCTATAGGCGAAAACTTTAGACGGGACTTGGATTCCAATCTCAGTGCGCTGATTTCCCTCCACACGAAATAGGCAGCGGGCTAGAGTGCGCTCAAATGGCCTCCATCGGACAAAGAAACGCCCTGCAAATCCGTCGCGAAGCCACGCCCGGCTTCTATCTCGATGGGGAAAACCTCGGCGAAATCCTCCTCCCGCGCCGCTACATTCCCGAAGGCACCGGCCCCGGCGATTACGTGCTCGTCTTCATCCACCGCGACTCCGAGGACCGGCTCGTGGCCACCACCGAAATCCCCAGCGCACGGGTGGGGGAATTTGCCAGTCTGCGCGTGATCAGCGTGAATCCACAGCTCGGCGCGTTTCTCGACTGGGGTCTGACGAAGGATTTGCTGCTGCCCATCCGCGAGCAAACGAAGCGGGTGAGCGTCGGCGAAACGGTCGTCGTTTATGTCCTGCTCGACGGTCAGAGCGACCGCATTATTGCCACCACGAGGCTCGACTCCCATTTGGATCGCACTCCGCCCGCTTATGAGGAAGGGCAAAAAGTGAGTCTACTCGTCGCGGGCGAGACGCCTCTCGGCTACAAGGCCATCGTCGAAAACGCCCACTGGGGCCTGCTCTTCAAATCCGACCTCGGCACCGCTCTCAGCATCGGCCAGACGCTTGACGGCTATGTGAAAACCGTGCGGCCCGATGGAAAAATCGACCTCAGCCTCACCCAGGCCGGCTACGGCCGCGTGCGTTCGCTGACCGAGGAAATCCTCGACGCGCTTCAGAAAAACAACGGACGCCTCGCCGTGAGCGACGGCAGTTCGCCCGAGGAAATCCGCGAGCAGTTTGCCACCAGCAAAAAAGCTTTCAAGCAGGCTCTCGGTTCGCTCTACCGCAAACGCCTCATCCGCCTCACCGACAGCGGCATAGAGGTCGTGGAGCCCAGTTAGGGCAACTCGTAAAGCCGGATTTCCGGATTGAGATGCGACACGCCGGAGCCGCCGGTTTTCTTGAGCAGATGCGCCTTTGAAAACAGCTCCTGATAAAACGTGCTCCGCCGCTGATGCTGGCCTTCCTGCGTCTTCGAGGCCTTGCGTTTCTCCGACAGATAACCGCCATAGCTAGTACGAATCACCGCCACATAGCGAGTTCCATTCGACTGAAGTTTTTCAAAGGAACCAAAGTCCGGTGCAAAAATTTTCTCGGAGATCTGCAAGTCGGGCCGCGCCTGGGTGTGGACCCAGATCGGCGGCTTGGTGAGACAGAGCCGGTTTTCCGCGAGGATGGCACTGTTAGGAGGCAGGTTTTGGGAAATCCACACGGCCATTTCCATCCGGGAGTCGGAGCGGAAGCTGCGGATGTTAGGAAATGTTAGAACGCACTGCTGCCAGAGGGCAAGTCCTGCGATGGTTAGGAGAGCCAACTGTCCCGCGAGCCGTTGTTTGCCAGAAAGAAATTGCCCAAGCCAGGCAAGGCCGACGCTGCCGCACAAAATCAGCAACGGCGAGACCGCTAGAAAGTAGCGATTGGCGGTCTTCGGTGAAAACGAGAGAAGCAAAGTATAGCCGAGCGGAAGGAGCAGGCAGACGAGATCGCTGGCGCGGCGCTCCTTTTTTCGCAGGAACCAGCCCGCGATGAAACAGACGAGTCCCAGCCAAAGCGGCCAGCCTAGATTATCGACGAAGACGCCGAGATATTTGGCATGGGGCACGTTGCGGGTGAGGCCTTTTGCGCCGCCGACTTGGGCTGCATTCAATTCATAGCCAAACGCGCCGAAAAGCGCCTGGAGATTGAGTAGAAACGGGAAATTAATTAGCGCGACGGTGGCGATTAACCCGGCGAAGAAGAGCCCAATGCAAGTCCCGCGTTTACCGGTTTCTTTGCCTTTCCAGATGATCCACGGGAGGGCGACTAACAACATCACAATGCCGAGATATTTTCCAGAAATGGCCACGCCGACAGCGGCTCCTAACATCGCGGCGCGCCAGAGCGTCGGCTTGGTGGCAAAGACGTCGAGTGCGAGCAAAGTTAGGCTGATTCCTAGCAGCAGTGCGGGGTCTTCCTTGCAGTAGTGCGCCAATTCGTAAAGGAGCGGATGCAGCCCGATCAGCACGGCGGCGAGAACGGCTCCCAGCCACCCGGCGCGGCGGCCAGCTAGTACGCTGAGGGCGACGAGCGAGAGTGCCGTGAAAATGGCCGAGGCCCAGCGTCCGCAGACGACGGCGTTCTCAGTCGTTCTCGGTAAACCGCTGGCACGCAAGAGGAGTCCGCCGGTGTCGAGGAGGAGCAGGGGATGATGCGCATTAAACTGGCCGGTGACGATTTGCACGCCCTTCTGTTCCTCGTCTGGATGATAGAAAATAGGGAAATCGTTGTGCCGCGAGTAGAAAAGCAGGGCTCCGATGAAGAGCGCGACGGAAAGGACAATGGCGGGCCAGCGGGACATGAAACTAGGGGGCGATGCGGTAGAGAATGAGCGAGACGTTGAGGTATTTATTGTCGCCTAGTTTCGACTTCCATTCGACTGTGCCGCGCTTGGTTAGATCCTGATAAAACTGGCGGCGTGCCGGAAGTTTCTTTTGATCCTCTCGCGAGAAATTTTCGTCGTTGCCGAGACGATTCGCATCGCGGCTGGCGACGACAACATAGGTGACGCCTTTCGCCAGTAATTCGTCGAGCGTCCCAAGATCGGCGACGTAGCGCGTGATGAGCATTTTGTTAGGAAGTAGGTTTGGAAAACCAGCGAAACGCGGGTCGTCGGCGGATGGTATGGCGGCTCGCTGGTCCGAGGCAATGAGCGCGTTCGCCGGGACGTTTTGCCGAATGTAGTCGGCGAGGTTTTTGCGGTAGTCGGTGGCAAAGGCGTGGTGACGGATTTTGTATTCCTTCCCAAGCGGAATCAAGATGGCGCAGACTGCCGCTGCCCCGAGAATCCACGAAGTGAGGCGGATCGGAAATGAGCGGAGTTGCAGTGTTTTCACCCCCATTACGAGTGCAGTCGCGGCGGAGGTTAGCAGCATCAATCCAATGGGCAGAAAATAGCGGGCCGATCCTTTCGGAGTGAGGGTGAGTGCGATTCCTAATATCACCGGGAGCAGGAGAAAAAGCAGCTCCGGCAGCGGCGTGCGCTTCCATTTGGCGAAGCCGTAAACTAACAATCCGGCGGCCAGCGCGATGGCCACGCCAGGAACCGTGTCATGCAGCAAATCTAGGTAACGGCTGGGTTTGAACTTCTCGTTTTTCTGATGGTGTTCGTTGTAAAGCGCGCCGACCTCCTTGCTGAGCCCGGCCGTCATAATGCGTGGTTCGGAGAGGATTTGATAGTTGATGGTTAGGAAAATGACAGCGGCGGAGAGGAGACAGAGGAAAATGGGCAAAAAATGGCGTGAGCGGCTGGCGATCATCTTTCCGACGATGGTTAGAACCGCGACTAACAATGCGATGAAGCCGATGTATTTCCCAGCGACTGACCAGCCAGCGGCGAGTCCGAGTAATATCGCGGGAACGGCACCCGGTTTTCTCCAGTAATGCAATGCGGCGAGAAAGGTGAAACTCAGGCCGGAAATCCAATACGGGTCTTCCTTCATGTAATGCGCGGCGTCGAAAAAGTCTGCCGACAACGCGCAAAACGCACCCGCCAGCAAGCCGGCTCCGACTCCGCCCACGCGCCAGGCGGCGAGCGCAAAACCCGTGACGGCGAGCGCGGCAAAAAAGGCGGACATCGTTCTGCCGACGACGACCATTTCCTGTTTCTCGCGCGACACGCCGAGGACGCGGGCGACGGCGTCAGTCGAGTTCAACATCAATGCGGGATGATAAAAATTGCGCTCGCCGCTGACGAGTTGTACGGCCTTCGACGGCTCGTCGGTGTGATAGAAATACGGGAAATCGTTGTGTTGCGTGCCGGAAAAAAAGACGCTGCCGAAGACACCGCAGGTGAGCAGAAGCGGCCAGAAACAGGCGGGCAGGGACTTCGTCACTTCGTGCGGATGACGATCTCGACGCGGCGGTTGAGCTGCTGCTCCTCGACCGTGGTTGGGCGGCCATTTTTCACAACGGGCACGAGGAGTTTGCTGCTGCCGTAGCCGCGGGTCTGCACGCGGGCCGCCTCGATGTTCATGTTGACCACGAGCCACGCTTTCACCGCCTCGGCGCGGGCCAGACTGAGCTGCTGATTGTAGGCGGAATCGCCAAAGGAATCGGTGTGCCCCTCGATGGTAAACGTGGCGCCGGGATTTTTTTGAATGAGCTGACCGAGCTTGGTCATGCTGGAGACGGCCTGCTCATTGACCGTGTAGTCGTCGTAGGCAAACAGCGTGTCGCCCTTGAAATTAAGCGGCTTCGTGTTCGATGGCAATGGACCGGTCTGCGACAAAAGCTGGTCCAGATCGGAGAAACCGGGAGTGCCAACATCGGGTCCGGCGTTTTCACCTTTCAGCCGCGACGCGACGTCCATCGGCGTCTCTACGACTTCGGCCGAGGAATCGACCAGACCCTGGGCCGTGAGTGCGGGCTGGTTGAGCGATGCGGGCTTTTGCGAGGTGAGTTCCTTGCGGAGATTATCCATTTCGCGTTCGAGGGCGTGGGAGCTGCGCTCCTCCATTTGAGTCATGGCCGAATTGACGGCAGCCGGATCGACTTTCGGCTTCTCATTCACCAGCGGTTTCGTTGGATCGGGGGCGACCGGGGCCACGCGAATCTCGTCGAGCGCTTTCTCAAAGGCCTTCTTCGGCGACTCCAGTTTCGTCACGCTGGCGCTGGGTTTGCTGGGAATGTTTTGCTCACTGCGAGTGTCGGAGTTTTGCAGAATGCGCGGGTCGATCTCGGCGCGTTTCATGTTGAAGACGCGGGGAATGAGCCGCTCCGTTTGCACTGGCGCGAAGTGGTTCAATTTCTTGAATTGGAACGCCACCAGCAGGCAAAAATGCAGGGTCAGCGAGACGACGAGCATCGGCACAATCCATTTGCGGAAATTCCAATCCGACTGGTTGCTGGCGTAAGATCCAAAAGACATCCTGGCGGGAAGCTAGCTGGCTTTCGGCGGATGTTCAATCGTGCAAATCGACAGCGTTGTTTGTATTTCGCGGCGATTCGTTCATAGTCTGCCGATGGCTGTTCAGTACAAGGATTATTACGAGATATTAGGCGTTTCCAAGACGGCGACGGAGGATGAGTTAAAGAAGGCATTTCGCAAACTCGCCCGGAAATATCACCCCGATGTGGCCGAGGATAAGAAGAACGCCGAGGCCAAGTTTAAGGAGATCAACGAGGCGTATGAAGTCCTCAGCGACCCGACGAAACGCCAGAAATACGACACGCTCGGCCCCAACTGGGAGCAGCAATCGGCGGGCGGCTTTGGACGCGGTGCGGGCGGACCTGCGCCCGGTGGATTTGAGGAATACAATTTCGGCGGGACGGGCTTCAGTGATTTCTTCGAGCAATTTTTCGGTGGTGGCGGAGGCGGATTCAGTCAACGCGGCGGCGGGTTTGCCGGTCCGCGCAAAGGCCAGGACGTGGAAACCGACATCATGGTCACCATTGACGAGGTGCTCCAAGGCTCCACCCGCACCGTGTCCTTCCGGCGTGGACCGCAGGGAAAAGTGGAAAGTTACACCGTCAAAATCCCCGCTGGCGTGCGCGAGGGACAACGCATCCGACTCGCTGGCAAAGGCGAGGCAGGGGGAAACCAGGGAGCGGCGGGCGACTTGTATTTGAATGTCCGCATCTCGCGCCATCCCGATTACGTGATCGAGGGCGACGACCTCATTCACACCGTCTCAATCTCGCCCGCTCAGGCCGTGCTCGGAGCGGAGGCGTTCGTCCCCACGCCCGATGGCCGGGTAAAAGTGAAAATTCCCGCAGGCACGCAGCCGGGCGGCAAAATGCGCCTGCGCGGCAAGGGCCTGCCCAGTCGTGGAAACAGCGGTCGCGGCGATCTTTACGTCGTCATGGAAGTGGACATACCGACCAAACTCACCAGCGCCGAGCGCGAGCTCTGGGAGAAACTCATTTGAGTTCCATCGTTATCAGTTTCATGAAAATCCCCCTTTTCGCCACTTATTTCTCGCGCTGATCTCGGTGGTAGCTGGGGCTTCCCACCGCGACGACAAGAGGGCCGAGTGTCTGGAAAATATTGGAAGGGAGGACGTGGTTCGATATGTTCGGAGTCCGATGGATTTTAAGGCCACTATTTCGCGACTCGCCCACGTCCATGGTCGTGCAAAACCGGTCTTTAATACCTGCCTCTATGGACTCGTCGCGAGCTTGGCCGCAGTCGCCTTTCAAGTCGCCATCAGTTGGGTTTACGAAATCTGCTTCCTGCGACCCTCCGCTGGCGATTTCTGGCATTTCGCGTGGTTCAGCCTGAGCGTCATCGTTGTCACCTCGCTCATCGCCGGTTGGTTGCTGGCCTCGTTTTGCCCGGAAGCGGCAGGCAGTGGCATCCCGCAGGTGAAGCTGGCCTATTGGAAGGATTTCGGACTCTCCGGGCACCACATTCCGTGGATTAAATTTATCGCGGGCGTCATCAGCATTGGCGGCGGACAGAGTCTCGGTCGCGAAGGTCCCACCGTGCAGATCGGAAGCAATCTCGCCTCCAGTCTCGCCGGGGCGCTCGGCGTGTCGAAACAAGGTCGCCGCCCGGCCAGTGTCGCCGGAGCCGCCGCCGGTCTGGCCGCCGCCTTCAATGCGCCGCTCGCCTCCGTCGCCTTCGTGCTGGAGGAGATCATCGGCGACCTCAACAGCCGCTCGCTCGGCGCGGTCCTCCTCGCCTCGGTCATTGGCGCCTTTGTCGTCCACGCCTTCATTGGGCCGCAACCCGCCTTCGAGTTGCCTCCTCTCCAAGAACCGACGTGGAGAGCTTATCTACTCATGCCTTTTGCCGCCGCCATCGCCGCACTGGTAGGGATTCTTTTTCAGAGGGCTGCGCTTTCCTTGCGTTTCCACTCGAAACGCACCGCCCTACTCCCGCGCTGGCTCCAACCACTGATCGGCGGTCTCATCACATGGGCCATCGGCATCAGCATATTCAAAACCACCGGGCACCTCGGCGTCTTCGCCCTCGGTTACGACGATCTTTCCGAGGCGCTCAC
Source organism: Chthoniobacterales bacterium (assembly GCA_039930045.1). Lineage (NCBI taxonomy): Bacteria > Pseudomonadati > Verrucomicrobiota > Spartobacteria > Chthoniobacterales > Chthoniobacterales bacterium. Next base: position 141,626 of record JBDSQB010000010.1, read on the forward strand.
CCACGGCATGGCCTGGAAACTGGCCGCGCTGCTTCTCGTGGGGAAACTGCTCGCCACCATCGCCAGCTACGGGTTCGGCGGATGCGGAGGCATCTTTACGCCCAATCTATTTTTTGGCGGCATGTGCGGCATGATCGTCGCCGGCGTAGGCTCGCATTTCCTGCATTTGAACCGCTCCGACGAATTGCTCCTCGCCATCGGCGGCATGAGCGCTTGCCTCAGTGCTGTCGTGCAGGCACCCGTCACCGCCATCCTCATCATCTTTGAAATGACGCACCAATTCTCCGTCGTGCCCGGTCTCATGATCGCCGGTCTCGTTAGCCAAGGCATCGCGCGGAGTCTCGTCCACGGCAATTTCTACGAGCAAGTGCTGGAGCAGGAAGGCCACCAGATGGAACACGTCATCCCGCCGCGCGACTTGCGGACGTGGCACAATCTCCCCATCTCGGCGATTGCCAATTTCCGGCCCATCGTTATTAACGACACCTCCGAGGCGTCCTTACGGGAACTGCTCGAGAGCCATCCTTACAACTATTTTCCGGTGGTAGAAAACGGCGTCGTCCAAGGCATCGCGCCTCGTGACGAAATTACGGAAGCCCTCGCAGGCCAGCGAGCGCCCCGTCTTTGGCCGGCCGTTTTTGCAAACCCTAGCACCAGTATTCGCGCCAGCCAGTCGCTCCTGATCGAATCCACAACGAACACGATCGTGCTCTCGGATAGCCCCGACGCGCCCTTGCTCGCCGTAGTCACGCTGCACGACCTGCTGCGCGCGCAGGTCAGCATGAGCGGAGGCGAAGACGGATAGCGACCTGTGTTTGTTGAAGCGCACGCGACTCACGTGCAGATTGGGGCGACCTGTCCCAATCGCCCCCCATCAATCGGCGAAAGCCGCACTTCAAAAATGGAACACGAATCGCGTAATCTCCGCCAGATTGCCGCTTTTACGCTGCGACGAGGCCGGCTTCCTTTAGCCGGTCTTCCATGTCGCGGGTCTGGAGCGCCTCGATCATTTCGCCAATGTAGCCTTGGACGAAGGTGTCGAGGTTATACAGCGTGAGGCCGATGCGGTGGTCGGTGACGCGATTCTGCGGGTAATTGTAAGTGCGGATTTTTTCCTCGCGGCCGCCGGAGCCGATCTGATTTTTGCGATGCGCGGCGTATTTCGCCTCCTCCTCGTTGCGTTTGTCCTCTAGCAGGCGGGAACGCATGATCATGAGCGCCTTTTCCTTGTTTTTAATCTGACTCCGCCCGTCCTGGCAGCGAACGATGCGGCCCGTGGGAATATACATGACCTGCACGGCGGAATCGGTCGTATTGACGCCCTGACCGCCCGGTCCGCCGGAGCGGCAGACTTCGATCCGCAAATCCTCGGGGCGCATCTCGAAATCGACCTCCTCGGCCTCGGGTAAAACGGCCACCGTCGCCGCCGACGTATGGATACGGCCCTGCGCCTCGGTCGCGGGGACTCGCTGCACGCGATGCACGCCGCTCTCGTAACGCATGTCGCGAAAGACGCCGGTGCCAGACACCTTAAAAATGACTTCCTTCAGCCCGCCGAGTTCACTCGAACTCGACTCTATTTCTTCGATCTTGAACCCGCGTGGCTCGGCGTAACGCGTGTACATCCGGTAAAGATCCGCCGCGAAAAGCGCCGCCTCGGAACCGCCCGTTCCAGCGCGAATCTCGATGATGGCATCGCGGTTTTCATCCTCGTCCGGCGGCAGCAGGGAAAACTGGACAGTCTTCTCCAACACCGCGATGCGCTTCTCCAAAAGGGGAATCTCCGCAGCGGCCATTTCGGCCATTTCGGCGTCGTCCTCCTTGGCCATCTCGCTGTTTTCGACGAGTTCGCGCTGGCATTTCTGCAACTCCTCCCAGGCATCGAGCAGTTTCCGGGTCTGCGCGTGCTCGGTCATGATCGTCCGGGCGCGTTTCGGGTTTTCGAAAAGATTCGACGACGAGATTTCGGCATCGAGTTCGACGAAGCGGGCGCGGCGTTTTTCAATGAGCGGGGAAAAATCCATCGGAGTTAAAGTGGTATCAGCGGGCAGGACGGGCGTAAAAACGAGAAACGGTGATGGCGCGCGGGCGCAATCACCGTCTCAGATTGGAACGAAATGGAGCTAGGCTTTTTTAACAGCGCGACCGGATTTCTCCGTGCCGTAGCGGCGGGAGAATTTCTCGATGCGGCCAGCGGTATCGACGAATTTTTGCTCGCCGGTGAAGAACGGATGGCAGGCGGCGCAGATGCCGATGCGGATGTCCTTTTTAGTGGAGCGGGTGTGGTAAACGGCACCGCAAGCGCAGGCGATGGTCGTTTCGACGTAATTGGGATGGATGTCAGCTTTCATAAATGCGAAAAATGGGACAACAGAGTAGCATCGAAAGGTGTCACTGCAAGTCGCCTGAGCGGGAATATTTTCCCTAAGTTTTGCAGAAGGAAACCGTTATCTTTGGAACAATGAAAACACTCGCACTGCTGCTTATCCTGGGAATCACGACCGCGCGTGCGCAGACCTGCACGGTGCACGAGTGGGGGACGTTTACGACGGTGTCGGGCTCGGATGGCACGCTGCTCCCCGGCCTGCAACGCGAGGAGGAAGGCCTGCCGCCGTTTGTGGAGTCGCATGAGGGCATGGAAAATTGGGGGAACACCCCGAGCAATGCCGATGGGCATTTTAGCGTCGGCAAAGGCTGGCTGCGGCCACTGAAGAACGTGACCGTGAAAATGGAGACGCCGGTGATTTATTTCTACACCGATCAGGAGTTTCAGGCCCATGTCGAGGTGGATTTCCACGGCGGCTCGATCAGCCAATGGTATCCCAGTCGCAGCGGCGGCGAGACGCCTCCCGGAGAAACCGCGAACGCCGTGGCCAATGCATTTCGCATCGGAGGGGCCGGTGTGAGTCATCTCTTGGGCGACATCGATTTCGCCCAAAAATACGAGGGTTCCATCCATTGGGACATCGCAGTCACGCCTCCCGCTGAATCGGATGGAAGTCGCATCTTTCGTGGCAGCGAGACTCCCAACTGGCTCTTCCCTCGCCAGACCGATTCGGCGCTCGTCACCGCGAAGAACGGCACGGCGGACAAGTTTCTCTTCTATCGCGGCGTCGGCAATTTCGAGTTGCCCGTGGTTTTCAAAATGGAAAAAGACCGCGTCCTCACCATCCAGAATCGCGGCGAAACCGCCATTCCGCGCCTCTTCATTTACGAACTCGACGACGGCATGTCCGCCCGTTTCCAACTCCTCGACGCGCTGCCCGCTGGCCAGGCGACTTCCATTGATCTCGAAAAACTCACTGCCACCGGCCAGTGGCAAAAGCCTGTTTACAACACCCTCGCCGAAGCCCTCCGCGACGCCGGACTTTACCGCAAGGAAGCCGACGCCATGCTGCAAACCTGGTGGCAAAGTTACTTCCAGAAGCCCGGACTGCGCGTCTTCTGGATCGTGCCCGGCGCCTTTACCGAGTCCATTCTCCCGCTGCGCATCCAGCCCGCTCCGAAAACGATCACGCGCGTGCTCGTCGGTCGCGCGGAGATTCTCACACCCGAGTTTGAGCGCAATCTGGTGAAACAAAAATCCGACCCCAATCTTTATTTCTGGAAAAACGACCGCTACCTCGACGCCTACGTCGAGCGCGTCCGCCAGCTCACCGGCAAGTGAAGGCGCATTGACTCTCAGCTGGCTTCCGGTATCGTCGCACTCGACAAGCAGGGGAGCCCACGAGCTGAGAGTTTCGCCGTCAGCAATGGCCGAGCGAAAGACCCTTTGAACCTGATGCGGTTAACCCCGTCGAAGGGAGCGGAATTTTTTCAACGGAGTTCCATTTCAATCTCTCAGCCGTGACGCATCACCAGCGCACGGTTTTTTTCATTTCCACGCCATCTCACTCCTATGAACAACGACGCCACCACACTTAGCGCCCCGATTCCCCACAGCTCCGACGTTCTGCCCGCCAGCCGCAAAGTCTTTGTTTCAGGCGAGTTGCATCCCGATGTGCGCGTCCCGATGCGGGAAATTTCGCTCGCGTCCACGAAGGACTTCAATGGCCGCGTCGTGGAAAATGAACCCGTCCGCGTTTACGACACCAGCGGCCCGTGGGGCGATCCCGACGTCGCCTGCGATTCCAGCCATGGCCTCCCGCCACTCCGCGACAAATGGATCCGCGACCGCGGCGATGTCGAAGTCGTCGCCGGCCGCAGCGTCCTCCCCATGGACGATGGCTACCTTAGCGGCAAACACGCCGAATTCGCCAGCCAGGCCGAACGCAACCGCCTCGTCGAATTCCCCGGCCTCAAACGCGAAACCCTCCGCGCCAAGCCCGGCAAAACCGTCACCCAATACGCCTACGCCAAAGCCGGCATCATCACGCCGGAAATGGAATTCATCGCCATCCGCGAAAACCAAAAAACCATTTCGAACTTAGGATTTAACATTTCCGATTTCAGTCAGGACAACAACCGCACCGACCTCCAAAAACAGCACATAGGCTCCGCCCAACTCATAAATCAGAATTCAGAAATCAGAAATGATTACACGCCGAGCGTGTTCTCCCGCTTTCCCCAACGCATCCCTGCCGAAATCACCCCCGAATTCGTCCGCTCCGAAGTCGCCGCTGGCCGGGCCATCATCCCCAACAACATCAACCACCCCGAGTCCGAGCCCATGATCATCGGGCGCAACTTCCTCGTCAAAATCAACGCCAACATCGGCAACTCCGCCGTCGCGTCCTCCATCGAGGAGGAAGTCGAGAAAATGCGCTGGGCCACAAAATGGGGCGCCGACACCGTCATGGACCTCTCCACCGGCAAAAACATCCACGCCACCCGCGAATGGATCCTCCGCAACTCCCCCGTCCCCATCGGCACCGTCCCCATCTATCAAGCCCTCGAAAAAGTGAACGGCAAAGCCGAAGACCTCACTTGGGAAATCTTCCGCGACACCCTCATCGAGCAAGCCGAGCAAGGAGTCGATTACTTCACCATCCACGCCGGCGTCCTCCTCCGCTTCATCCCCTGGACCGCCTCCCGCATGACCGGCATCGTCTCCCGCGGCGGCTCCATCATGGCGAAATGGTGCCTCTCGCATCATCAGGAAAACTTCCTCTACACCCATTGGGACGACATTTGCGACATCTGCGCCGCCTACGACGTCGCCTTCTCCATCGGTGACGGCCTCCGCCCCGGCTCCATCGCCGACGCCAATGACAAAGCCCAATTCGGCGAACTTCAGGTCCAGGGCGAACTTACCGAACGCGCCTGGGCCAAAGGCGTGCAAGTCATGAACGAAGGCCCCGGCCACGTCCCCATGCACATGATCGAGGAAAACATGGCCAAGCAACTCGAATGGTGCCACGAAGCGCCGTTCTACACCCTCGGGCCGCTCACCACCGACATCGCCCCCGGCTACGACCACATCACCAGCGGCATCGGCGCCGCCATGATCGGCTGGTATGGATGCGCCATGCTCTGCTACGTCACCCCCAAGGAACACCTCGGGCTGCCCAACAAAAAAGACGTCAAAGACGGCGTCATCACCTACAAAATCGCCGCCCATGCCGCTGATCTCGCCAAAGGCCACCCCGGCGCCCAATACCGCGACAACGCTCTCAGCAAAGCGAGATTCGAGTTCCGTTGGGAAGACCAATTCAACCTCGCCCTCGACCCCATCACCGCCCGCGAATACCACGACGAAACCCTTCCGCAAGAAGGAGCCAAAAGCGCCCACTTCTGCAGCATGTGCGGCCCCCACTTCTGTTCCATGAAAATCACCGAGGACGTGAGAAAATACGCCGCCGAACAACAAATCAGCGAAGAAGAAGCCGTCGCCAAAGGCCTCGCTGAGAAATCAGCCGAGTTCCATGCCAATGGCGCCGAGCTTTACGCGAAAGCATAAGCCACTTAAATCATCATCTCTAATGGAAGACTTCGGCGCGGAATCTATAGACTCTAACTACGGGGCAGAGGACGAATCCGACCTCAATCCGCTGAGGCGAATCGATGTCTCTTCGGTTTCAGTGTCAGGGACAGATTGGACTACAGAGACGCTTCTAAGTCAGATGGACAAAGGAAACATTGAACTTAACCCGCGATTTCAGCGCCGGGATGCTTGGGAACAAACCCGTAAGAGCCTCTTCATCGAATCCCTAATCTTGGGACTTCCCGTCCCTCAGATTGTATTAGCAGAAAGAAGCGATGCTAGAGGAAAATATATTGTGTTGGATGGTAAGCAACGTCTTCTGTGTTTACGGCAATTTACGGCGACGGACCCAAAATCAGAGTTCCGTTCGTTCAAGTTGAAAGGATTAGAAATTCGGCCTGACCTTGAAGGTAGGGGCTTTAGCGATTTTCAATCCGATTTTGAATTCCAAGCGGACCTTACCGCTTTCGAAAATCAGTCAATTCGCACGGTAGTAGTGCGAAACTGGCGGTCCGAGGCCCTTTTATTCCACGTGTTCCTTCGATTAAACAGAGGAAGCAAGCCGCTATCCCCGCAAGAACTTCGTCAAGCTCTCCATCCTGGTCCATTTTTGGACTTTGCTGATGAAAGCTCCACTGCCAGTCGGGCAATTCGGGGTATTTTGCGACTTAGTGAACCAGACTTCCGCATGCGCGATGTTGAACTCATTATCCGTTTCTTCAGTTTCAAACATCGTCTCAGCTATTACCGCGGAAACTTGAAAGACTTCCTTGATCAATCGTGCAAGGAATTCAACGAAAATTGGGCCGCGTTGTGTGATCGGTTCTCTTCGGAAATGGAAGATTTGGAATCCGCACATGCATTTTCAAAGACGATTTTCGGTCGAGACTTTAACTACAGCAAGTGGACTGGAAGTGGTTATGAAAGGCGCTTCAACCGTGCGGTTTTCGACGTTGTCATAGCCGCTCTCACGGATCCTTTATTACGCTCCGCGATTGAGGCGGATATCGAGAAAGCGAAGGTTACGTATCAAGCGCTTTGCGAACAGGATCCTAGGTTTATCGAATCGATCGAGCGGACTACAAAGAGCTTGGAATCGACGCGCTACCGCTTCAACTCTTTTTATGGTCGCTTGGCAGAAGCCTACCAAATTGACGTCCAACCGCCGGCAGTAGGTGCTTGAGTTGTTGTGTTGATGAGCCCGGATTACCACGGCCTTTGTAAGCGCCTGTCTGCGTTGCGACGGCATCTGCTCCCTCAGATCAGTCCAACTGGTGCATACACTGACTCTGAGTCTGACAGAACTCGTGCTTTTATTGCGCTATCTCATGCTGAAATTGAGTCTTTTATTGAGATCCGATGCACAAATGTTGCGAACGCGGCAAAGACCAACTGGTTTACGCACCGCCGTGTAAACGGAATTATCTTCTCGCTCTACACAATCTGCTATTCCGGCTGGGCGGAGCTACAAGGCGATTTCAGAGATCTTCCAAAACTTGAAACTAAGGCAGACATCGAAAAGCGGATAGTGTCGTGTCTAGACCAATATAAGCACGTCATCAGTAGCAACCATGGAATCAGGGAGCCGTATCTACGGAAGTTATTGGTCCCTCTATCAATTCGAATGTCGGACCTCGATGCAAACTGGGTGCTTGAGATGACGAATTTTGGTGGGTTGCGAGGGCAGATTGCTCACATGAGTGGTAAGGCGAATCAGCCTCCCGATCCCGAGGCATTCGATAAACTGATCCGAAAAGTTTTGCTCCCCGGTTTGAAGGCTCTTGATCAGAGACTTTCGAGTCTCGTTGGCGCTGCCACCCCGCCACTTCAGCGAAATGGCGCGTGGCATCGCATAAAATGTGCGCTGCAATTAATCCGCACCGGCTACCCATAGGCTCAGCGGGGGACATTATATCCCTCGTTTCCAAGCTCTGGCTTGGGGACGCGGTTGTTTTTGAAGCTCCGGCTTCATGGACGTTATTTGCAAGCTTGGCCATCGACTTCACGCTGGGCCAGTGCCGAGTGAGGAGTAAGGTTGTTGTGTAAGTCACGCTGACGAAGCTGGAGCTTCGGGGACAAGTGCGTTACTAAGCTGGAGCTTAGTAACGAGGGGGCGAAGAGGCAGTGAGCAAGCGGTGTCCGGCTTCCCTCAACTAACGCCAGTCATCGCATTGCAGGAGCGGTTGCGCTCCGGGCAGCCAGGCGTGGGCGGAGGAATAACGCCAATGCTCCGGCGCGACGACCATGCCGCGCTTGACCGGGTTATTGTGAATGTAATCTAGCTTTTGCAGCATCACTTCGTCCGTGTGGATCGACTGCGGATGCGAGCCTTCTTGCCAGATTTGATGCTCGCCCGTTTTATGTGCCGCCCGGTAGTAGCGAAGTTGATTGAGCAGCCACTCGCGATTTTCACGACCGAGCTGCTGGATGATTTTCGAGGCAGTGAAGCTTTTGAAATCGCGCAAGACGGCGGAAAGATCGGGCGCGGCGAGAATGGCGTGAAGGTGGTTATCTAGAATGACCCATGCGTAGATCCGAAGCTCTTTTTGTTTCTGACAAAAAGCGAGAGATTGGACGATGAGATCGCAACAAGCGGCAGAGTTAAAAACGGGGAGCCATTCGACGATGGTACAGGTAATGAAGTGAGCGCGATTCGGTTCGTTGATCTGGTAACGGCTCCGCATGGCGGATGCTGCTGGAACTAAGTGGAAGAGGCAAGGCTGCTGTGCAGGGCACGCTAACGAAGCTGGAGCTTGGTAACGAGGAAAGCGCATGGTTCGTTGGACCATGCGCTTTCTAGTTTTTCAGTTGTTACCCTGAAGGGGCCGAGCCTACTACCAGCGGGCAGGACGAGGACGAAACTCAATCTACTACATCGCCTAAGAAGTTGGCTGAGTGGGGTTGGTCGCTGGTTTCTCCCGCTTCGCGGCGCGGGCGATGTGGCTGGCGCTTTTCCAGGCGCGGAGTTTGTCGGGGTTGCGGGTGTATTTGTTGTTCATGATGGCGTCGAGGTAGTTGACCTCTTTCATGCCTTCGCGGATGAGACGTCCGACGGCTCCGGTGTTTTCCACGCCTTCGATGTCGTCGCTCTCGACTTCATCTTTCGCACCGTCGATGGCGGCACGGTCGTCCATCAAGTTTTGCACAAAGTCGGCGGGGAGTTCGTGGTCGATGAATTTCGCGGCCAGGGCGGTTTTGGCGGCGAGTTCCGCTGGGGTGTCCACGGCTGGAAACACGGCGGGGGCGAGTTTCTTCAGGTAGGCGTCGGCGGTGGTGATGAGGTCGCGCTGGCTGCCGGTGGCGGGGTAGGGGAAGTGGTCGGCGAAACCGGGTTCGTCTTGATCGATGGCATCGGCGGTGCGGGCGATGTTTCGGACGTCGAGCCGCAGGCCATCGATGCGGACGGAATGGGCGGTGACTCCGCCGCCGAGTTGCCCGGCTTTGGCGAGGTCGAGTTCTTTGATGATGCGGGCGATGTTGGCGAAATGGCCGAGGGCTTTGCTGCCGGGGGCGAAGTCGCCGGAGTTATCGATGCCGAAGGTGGCAGCGCGGCCAAACATGTCGTAGCGGGCGGTTTCTCGATCGTTCATAAGGATTGGATTTTGAGGTGGTGGTTGCGGGTTAATGACACGGGAGGGAAGTCTATTGGCGCGTTGAATCCGGAAACAAGCCTAAAAAAGGTGTTTAATGATCACTCACGAGAAAAGTCTCTCCTGACACGGGCGAAGGCTCGATTGACACGGGAAATGGCCGTTTGATACACGCGCAGCCTCGATTGACACCGGAAATGGCTGATTTTGCACCGGTTCAGGCGGATGTGACACGCGTTTAGGGTCGATTTGCACGCGAACATGGGCGGCTTACACCGGAAAATGGGGAGCTCGCACACGAAAATGGGAGTCGTACACACGTTCAGGCCGTGCTGGCACAGGCGAACGCCGGATTTGCAGACGAAAACGCCGGGCACGCACTGACGTAGAGGCGGTTGTCACGCGGAAATGTGGGGTTTACACAGGCGAATCTGGGATGTGCACGGAAAAATGCCGTTCTGAAGCCGACATAGAGTCTTGACATGCAACCGAATGGTTGCATAATGATGGCGATGGATGCAGTTTTTCGCGCCCTGGCTGATGCGAGTCGGCGGAAGTTGCTGGATGCGTTGCACGCTGAGAACGGTCAGACGTTGTCGGAGTTGTGCGCGCACCTGGCGATGACGCGACAGGCGGTGACGAAGCATTTGGCTCTTCTCGAAGAGGCCAATCTCGTCGCAGTCGTCTGGCGCGGGCGCGAGAAGCTGCATTTCCTAAATCCGGTGCCGTTGCACGAGATCTACGAGCGCTGGATTGCCAAGTATGAACGCGATCGCCTCCAGGCGCTCAGCGATCTGAAAAAGGGTCTCGAAGAAAACAGTTAGTTCAAACACACAACTCATCAATCGTATGGAAAAAAGCACATTCGTTTACGTCACCTTCATTCGCACCACGCCCGAGAAGCTCTGGGCGAAACTCACCGAGACCGAGATTCCGCGGGAGTTTTTCTGGGCCACGACCTTGCACGGAGAGATTCGGGCCGGGGCGAAATGGCACAGCACCGCGCCAGACGGCACCGTGGTCGATGGCGGGGAAATCCTCGAACTCGACCCTCCGAAACGGCTCGTCCTAAGCTGGCAGCACGAGATGCAGGAGGAAAAGAAGGCCGAGGGCGTGTCGCGGATGACTTACACGCTGGAGCCGAAGGAGGGCATGGTGAAATTGACCGTGCTGCACGAGATGGATCGCGGTCAGTCGAAATTCATCGAGGCGGTGTCGAATGGCTGGCCGGTGATTTTGTCGAGTCTGAAGACGCTGCTGGAGACCGGCGAGGCGCTGGAAGACACGCGGACCTGGTAAGGCGCATCGCAACAACCGGCGGAGGAATCGCCGCAGAGTCGGATGGAAGTCGAATGGCTTTTTTCCGCACTCTGCGGCTCGCCGATCAGACTTGATCGGGAATCTCGGGCTCGACGAGTTGGGCGAGGAGTTCGAGCGATTCCTGCCAGCCCATATAGCAGGCGGGAGCGGGGATGATGGCCGGGACGCCCTCTTGAGTGATGTGCAACTCGGTGCCGCAGAAGACTTCCGTGAGTTCGACCGTGATGTGCATTTCTCCGGGGAGATTGGGGTCCTCGAATTTGTCGGTGTAGCGGAGGCGTTCGTTGGGCACGATCTCGGTGTAGGTGCCGCCGAAGTGGTGGCTGGAGCCGGTGGTGAAGTTGGTGAACGACATGCGGTAGGTGCCGCCGACGCGGGCGTCGAGGTGATGCACTTTGCCCGTAAAACCGTGGGGCGGGAGCCATTTGGCCTTGGCGTCCGGATCGAGAAAGGCGCGATAGACGCGCTCGGGTTTGGCGCGAAGGACTCGGTGCAGGCGGATGGTGTGGGTGTCGCTCATGGTCGGAATATGAGTGAAAGAAATGATTTTTTCAGGGCTTTTCTTTTGCGCAACGGCGAAAGTTTTGGCGATGCTAACGCGATGAAAACAGTGAGCCATCTGGACAACTCCACGGATGAGCCAATCGAGTGTCAGCTCGTGAGTTACCGGGTGTTGAATGCCTCACGACAGAGGGTTTTCCGCGCGTTTGCCGAACCAGAGCACCTTGCGCGCTGGTGGGGACCAAATGGATTCCGCAGCACGCTCCACCGCTTTGAGTTCCGGCCCGGTGGCCGCTGGGAACTGACGCTGCATGGACCGGACGGCACGGATTACAAGAACGAGTATTTCGCAGTCGAGATCGTCGAGCCGGAGCGGATCGTGATCAATCATCCCGATCCGGCGCATGAGTTCCAGCTCATCGTCACACTGGCAGAGGAAGGCGAACACCAGACGCGACTGAAGTGGCGCCAAGTCTTCGCTTCGAGCGAACACTTTGGAGAGATTCAGTCATTCGTCACTGAAGCCAACGAACAGGTTCTGGATCGACTGGAAGCCGAAGTGGCCGTGATTCCGTAATCGCCAAACTTGTAACTGCAATGGGCGAGCAGTTGAAACTTCAGGAAGCGCAGAATCCCGAGCTCGCCGAGTTGAAGCGCGATGTGACTCCTGAGAAAGTGCTGGATACCATCGCGCGTCCCGCCTGCTAGCGGCGCGTGCTGGATTTTTTTCCCAAGGTCGCCGCTTGAGCTTTACGACAGCCGGGCAGAGGAGCGATGCTGGGGTATGCCCACCAAGAAAAATGAGTTGTCGCCCCAGCAACGTGAGGGGTTGTTTCGGGTGTTAAAAGCCCGGTTTGAGAAACATGTGAGTCGTCATCCCAGTGTGGAATGGGCGAAAGTCCAATCACGGCTCGAAGCGAGTCCCGAGAAGCTGTGGTCGCTCTTGGAAATGGAAAAAACCGGTGGAGAGCCCGATGTGGTGAGTCAGGATGCGCAGACGGGGGAAGTCGTTTTCAACGATTGCTCGTCGGAAACTCCGAAAGGTCGCGTGAGTGTTTGTTACGACCGTGCCGGGCTGGAATCGAGGAAGGAGCATCGACCCGCCAACACCGCGATCGACATGGCGACGGAGATGGGCATCGAGCTGCTCACCGAGGAGGAATACCTGGAACTGCAAAAGCTGGGCGAGTTTGACTTAAAGACTTCGAGCTGGGTGAAAACGCCGGACAATATCCGTCAACTCGGCGGCGCGCTGTATTGCGACTGCCGTTACGGACGGGTCTTCACAGGGCACAACGGCGCGCAGTCTTACTACGCCGCCCGGGCCTTTCGCGGCTCGCTGCGGGTCTGACCGTTTAGAGGAGAGGGTGCCGTTCCCTCGTCAGGCTGCATATATTGCATTGGAACTCGCGCCACTGACACGCAGCTCTTGGCGGAGAGCCATCTTCCTTTACCAATTGAAGTGCTGAATGCCATAAACCAGCGCAGCTCCGAAGTAGCCGGTGAAGCTGACGAGAAGGATGCCTGCGACGAGGGTGGTGCGGAATGAATAGCGCCAGAGCCGGGGTTGACCCACCTTGTGCGCCATTTCGGAGATGATGGCGAGGCCAACAGCCCAAACGGCGGTGCCGGTCCCGAGCCAGCGGTGCCATTCCATGATGTGCGCCAGTTCGCCTGTATGCGGCGAGGCGTTGCACCAGCCGAGGAGCGCGGTGAGGACGGCGCTGATCGCTCCAAGCATGACGCAGAAGCGGACGGTGGATTTCCAGTTGGGTTTGCGCGTGCGTTTCCACATCACCTCAGCCGGAAAGGCGGCAATGAGGAGCGCAATGGGGAAATGCGCGGAGGGCGGATGAAACTGACCAAGCGCGCGGATGAGGCGCGGGATGAGAGGAAGATCGGTGCGTCCGCGTGGCGGAGTTTTCTGAGCGGAGTTTGGGAGCGGACTGGCCTGGGCACCGGCGTCGATCCAGCGTTTGACGGTGTCTTTCTCCTGCGTGGTTAGCGGGGGAACTGTCGCGTCATCGCCTGGCATTTCTTCATTCTCCACCATCAGATAAAGATCGGAGTCCTCCGCGTTGCCACGAGTCACCCAATCGGGGTTCGCGGCGACTCGAGCCAGGTCGAGAACGTAGCCAAAGTCGCCTTTGGGCCGGGCCGTGGCGCTATCGTGGCATTCAATGCATTTGGCGGCGAAAATCTGCCGCACATCACGCTCCAAATCCGGTGTGTTTTCCCCGTCGGTACTTGCGACGGGAAGAACTGCCAGCCACAACAAGCCGAGCAGGGCAATAACGGGGAGGCGAAGGTTAATGGACTTCCTCCGGACCGGGGCCGTGCGGACGGTCGCCGCCGGGGCCACCCTTTTTGACTCCCAAATCCTTGTGACCGCTCTTCTTCACGTCGTTTAGCTTGTCGAGTTGCGCCTTGATGGCCACCGCGTCACCCGCTGTGATCAACTCTTTGAGTGTGGTCAACTCAGTGGAAAGCGTGTCCATATCTTTGTGGTAGATCTCCAGCGCTTTTGCTTGGTCCGCTTCCGGTAATTTGGCAACTTGGGAAGGAATCATTGTCTTGGCAGCCTCAGAGTTTGCCAGCATTTCCGAGACGAGTTTCAGGGAACTCTCCTTTTGCGCGGCATCGGAATATTGGCGGCTGAGTTTGCGCATATTCCGGTTGAGAGCCTCCATCTCTTTGTGTAACGGGGAGTCGTCATGTTTCTCACCATGTCCGGCAGGAGGCGCGCTCGGAGGCAGGGCTTCTTGAGCTGATAGAAGCGGGAGAAAGGCCAGGGCCAGAACGACGGGAAGGCAGATTTTTTTCATAGATGGTGCGGCGGTAAGACGAAAGGGGGAACCCGGCACCGGTGGCAGAGCTGCTTTCAAAAATGAGGTTTGTGACTGCCCTTTACTTCAACGCTCCCTCGATAGCGCTGACTAGAGCCGGATCCTCGGGTTGCATCTTCGGCTCGAAACGCGCGAGGACTTCGCCGTCTTTGCTGATGAGAAATTTACCGAAGTTCCATTTCACTTCTCCGGGGAATTTCGCGCTGCTGTTGGTCAGGGCGGCGTAGAGCGGAGTCTGGTCTGGACCTTTGACGTGGATTTTGTCGAGAATGGGGAAGGTGACGCCGTATTTCACGCTGCAAAACTCCCGGATTTCACCCGTGCTGCCGGGCTCCTGATTGCCGAAGTCGTTGCAAGGGAAGCCGAGGACGACGAGACCTTGCGGCTGGTAGGTTTTCGCGAGTTTTTCGAGACCCGTGTATTGCGGAGTGTTGCCGCAACGCGAGGCTACGTTGACCACGAGCCAGGCCTTGCCCTTGAAGTCGGCGAGCGAGGTCACTTTGCCTTCCATCGTCATGAAAGGGATGTTGGCCACACCCTGCGAATGCGCCACGCGGGTGAGGAGGCAGGCGGCGAGAAGGAACACTAGGGAAAATCTCATATCACCATGAAAGACGTTTTCCGAGCAAAAAGTCAATCGCCGCGAGGACATTCTGAACAGTCCCGCAGAAATAAGCTCCGCTTCAACGTTGCGGAGTGAGTGGAGTTAGGTCGCGATGGCCGTCTTGATTAGACTGAAAGTCGGCCTTCGATGGAGTCGTCAAGCGTCTTTCCAATGGTCGCGCCGATGAGCATCTTGATTCCTGCGACGGCCTGTCCGTGCTTCGTGTCCCAGTAATAACCTTCCGTGGGCGTGACTTTGATGACAGTGATTCGTGGGTCGTCCACGCCGCCGGTGAACCACGTTTTGATGACCGGTTCCCAAAGTTCTTTGATCTTATCGTGGTCGCGCGAAATGCTCGCAGTGCCCTGGATGAGCAGAAAATCCGAATGCGTCGAGCCTTGGAAGTAGAGCCTGACTGAGGGATCGATGGCGACTTCGAGGTTTTTGTGGCTGTCGTCGGCACTCAGAAACCAGAAATTTCCCGAGTCATCGACCTTCTGCACGCTCATTGGGCGCGCCCCGTGGGGTCCATGCGTCGCCTCGGCGGTAACGAAGAAACAAGTCGGCGTTTTTTCGATCAGCTCCTGGATTTTCTCGATGGCTTTCGCGCCGCGGAGGTCTTCGTGATTGTCTTCTGGCTGCTGTTGATTGATGGAGTCCATGTAGTCGATAAATCGTTTGCCGGAGGGCTTGCGGCTGTGTTTGCGGAACGCCATGGAGCGCGGCAGATTTCCTCATGCCCAGCATCGCGATCATTGGAGCCTCAAATGACTCAGGGAAATATGGCCACGCCGCAGTGCTGGCGTTTCTCCAGGCGGGCTGGGTAGTGCATCCGGTGAATCCGAAGGAGCAAGAAGTCGCCGGGTTAAAGGCCTATGCGTCCATCGTGGACGTGCCGCAGCCGGTGGATTGGGTAAGCCTCTATGTGCCACCGACCGTCGGGGAGTCATTGCTGCCCGGGTTGGCGCAAGTGGATGCGAGCGAGGTGTGGTTCAATCCGGGTTCGGCCACATCGGAACTCCTCCGCGGGGCTCAGGAGCAATTAACCGCCAAAGTCGTCTCCGGCTGCACGATTCGTGCGATCGGGATGGACCCGAAGGATTACTTCTAACTCGACTCCTAACTTTTCGGGTGGAATCCGGCTCGCATTTGTGACAGATTGATCACCCCTCTTTGGGGAACTGTTTATGTTTGTTTTTTCCCCAGCCCGGCAATGACTGCGCCCATTTCCCCCGCCGACGAGACGGCCCGGCTGGCGGCTCTGCGCGATTACGACATTCTCGACACGCCACCGGAGTCGAAATATGACGAGATCACCAAGCTGGCGGCGGAAATTTGCGGCACTCCCATCGCCACGATCACCCTCGTGGACGATTCGCGCCAGTGGTTCAAATCCAGAATCGGGTTGGAGATGAATGGCGGACCGCGTGAGCACTCTTTCTGTGCTCATGCCTTGGAGAGCCCTGACTTGCTCATCGTGCAGAAACCATTGGAAGACCCCCGCTTTTCCAACAACCCATACGTGGTGGCGCCCGACGGGATCCGGTTCTATGCCGGAGCGCCGCTGATCACTACGACGGGGCAGATTCTGGGAACTCTGTGCGTGATCGACCGGGTCGAGCGCCAGCTCACGCCGATGCAGGAGCACGCGCTGCAAGTGTTGAGCCGCAACGTGATGACCGAGATGGATTTGCGTCGTCAGATTCGCGAGGAAAAGCGCATGACGGCCCTGCTTCACGAGACGCAGGAGATTGCCAAGATGGGAAGCTGGGAACTCAATCTCGTGACGCAGCAATCCACTTGGTCCATGGAGACGAGCGCTTTGTTTGGCATCGAGCTGAAGGATTTCGGCAGAACGATGGAGGCGTTTCTCGAGTTTGTGCTGCCAGAGGATCGTCATTTGCTGAACCGCGCCGAAATGGGATCTGACTGGGAGGTGGAATTTCGCATTCGCCGACGCGACACTGGCGAGATTCGCTGGATGTCGGCGCGTGGGAAACTCGTCACCGACGAAAATGGGAAACCCCTTCGCCGTCTAGGCAGCGTGATGGACATCACAGAGCGAAAATCTTCCGAGGCCGGGCTGCGTGAGAGCGAGGAACGCTACCGCTGGCTTTTCGAGCACAACCCGCATCCGATGTGGGTCTATGATGTGAATACGCTGCGATTCCTCGCGGTAAACCATATGGCCGTCGCCATGTATGGCTATTCGCAGGAAGAATTTCTCCAGCTCTCTCTCGTCGACATCCGCCCGCCGGAGGATGTGCCTACCCTGTATAAAACATTGGCCGAGTTGGGCTCGGCTCCCTCCCAATCCGGCGTCTGGCGGCATCGGCGCAAGGACGGGAGCGCGATTCAGGTCGAAGTCAGTTCGCTGCAATTGGACTTCCATGGTTCTCCGGCCCGTCTGGTTCTCGCGCTCGATGTAACTGCACGCATCACGGCGTTGAATGCTCTGCAACAAAGCGAAGAGCGTTTCCGCCGCACTTTCCAAAACGCAGCCACTGGGATGGTCATCGCCAGCTTCGACGGGACGTTTCTCGAAACCAACGCCGCCTACCGGCAGATGGTCGACTACAGCGAAACCGAACTGCAATCTCAGGATGTTTTTTCCATCACCGTTCCCGAGGACCGGAAACGCGACGAGAGCTTGATCGCCGATGTGCGGGAAGGCCGCCGCGAGAGCTGCGTTTACGAGAAGCGTTATCTCCGAAAAGATGGCCGCGTCGTCTGGAGCCAGATCAGCCTGTCGGTCATTCGCGATCCGATAAGTCAGGAGTCGAGTTTCATCGCAGTCACGGAGGACATCACCGCGCGCAAGCAGGCCGAGGAGGAGCGCGACCGGTTTTTCAACTACTCGATGGACATGCTCTGCGTGGCCAATTTCGATGGTTGGTTTGAAATCGTGAATCCCGCCTGGACCAGCACGCTCGGCTGGTCGGCGGAGGAACTCACCACCCGTCCCTCGGTGGAATTTGTCCACCCCGAGGACCACGACATCACCCTCGCGACCCGGGAAAAAATCCTCCACGGCGTGCCTGTCCGCGACTTCGAGAATCGCTACCTCTGCAAGGACGGGACCCATCGCTGGCTCTCCTGGAACGTCTATCCCATGCCGGAGTCGCGCCAGGTCTTCGGGGTGGCTCGCGACATTACGCATCGTCATGAGAGCGAGGAGCAAAGAAAACGCGACGGACAGCGACTGAGCGAGCAGGCCGCCCTGCTCGACAGCGCCCAGGAGGCCATTCATGTGAAGGATCTCGCCGGGCGCATCATCTACTGGAACAAAGGTGCCGAACGCACCTACGGCTGGACCTCCGAGGAGGCGATGGGCAAGAATTCCGTGGAGTTGCTCTTCAAGGATCCAACTCAATACGATGCGATTCTCAACGCCATCATTTCCACCGGGGAATGGCGGGGAGAAGTGGCCCAGCGCAGCAAGGATGGCAGTGACCTGACCATGGACGTGCACTGCACCGTCGTTAATGACAGCGAGGGCCGGCCTAAATCCGTTCTCTCCATCGCCACAGACATCACGGAAAAGAAAAAACTCGAAGCCCAGTTCCTGCGCGCCCAGCGGATGGAGAGCATCGGCACGCTGGCGGGCGGCATCGCGCACGACCTCAACAACATGCTGGCCCCCATCATGATGTCGCTGGAAATCCTGAAAATGAAATTCCCCGACAAAGACACCGAGGCATTGCTCAACACCCTGCTCAGCAGCGCCGAGCGCGGCTCCGACCTGGTCAGGCAGGTGCTCTCCTTTGCCCGTGGCGTCGAAGGCCAGCGCGTCGTCGTGGATCTCATTCACATCCTGCGCGACATCCAGAAAATCGCCCGCGAAACGTTCCCTAAGTCGATCACGTGTGAGCTTAATATCGGCCGCGACCTCTGGACGATCACCGGCGACCACACGCAGTTGCACCAAGTCTTTCTCAACCTCTGCGTCAATGCCCGCGACGCCATGCCGCGGGGCGGTCGTCTCTCCATCGACGTGCAAAACGTCCGGCTGGATGAAACTTACGTGTCGATGAACCCCGAGGCGCGGCCCGGCGATTACGTTCGGATCACCGTCGCCGACACGGGCGAGGGCATTCCGCCGGAAGTGCGCGACAAGATTTTTGAGCCGTTTTTCACCACCAAAGTCGTGGGCCAGGGCACCGGGCTCGGGCTTTCCACCAGCATCGGAATCGTCAAAAGCCACGAGGGATTCATCGCGCTCAACAGCCAGTTGGGCGAGGGGACGCAGTTTGAGGTGTATCTCCCGGCAAACACCGTCGCGGCCTCCGCCACCGCCGCGGCATTGCTTCCCAAACCGCTCCCGTGCGGCAACGGCGAATGGATTCTCGTCGTGGACGATGAGCAGATCCTCCGCGAGACCGTGCAGAAGACGCTGGAACATTTCGGCTACCGCACCCTGCTCGCCGCTCACGGCGTCGAGGCGCTTGCGATCTACGCGCAGAACCAACAAAAAATCGACCTGGTCCTCACCGACATGGCCATGCCCGTGATGGACGGCCCGGCCACGATCCTCGCTTTGAAGGCGATCAATCCGGAAGTCAAAGTCATCGGCTCCAGCGGCTTGTCTTCCAATGAACATGTGGCCCAGGAAGTCGGAATGGCCGTTCCCTATTTCGTGCCGAAACCTTACACGGCAGAGACGCTCCTGAAGACCATCCGCCACGCGCTCACCGGGCGGCACCCGGACGAGTTGCAGTGAAATGGAGCCGGCTCAGACTTGGCCGAGCACGGCGCAACTGTTGATTCCGCCAAAGCCGAAGCTGTTGGTTAGTATGTAACTCAACTTCTTTTCGCGGCCCTCATTCGGCACCACATCGAGCGGACAGGCCGGGTCGGGCGTCTCGTAATTCAGCGTCGGGGGCACCCAGTTATTCTCCAGCGCGAGCGCGCAAATGATCGCTTCCATCGCGCCCGTGGCTCCGAGCGGATGCGCCGTGTAAGCCTTCGTTCCGCTGATCGGAATGCGACTCGCCACCTCGTGTCCGAGCGCTTTCTGGACGCAGAAACACTCGTTGGCGTCGTTCATTTGAGTCGAACTCGCATGGCCGTTGATGTAGTCAATCTGGTCGCCGTTCACCTTGGCATCGGCCAGCGCATCGTTGATCGCCTTCGTGCAAGCCTCGCCGCTCGGCAGCGGAGTCGTCATGTGATGCGCGTCGTTGTTCAGACTGTAACCCAGCACCTCGCCGTAAATGTGCGCGCCGCGTTTTTTGGCGTGCTCGTATTCCTCGATGATCAGGCTCGCCGCGCCCTCGCCCATGACGAATCCATCGCGGTTTAAGTCGAATGGACGGCAGCTTTCCGCCGGGTCGCCGGTCCATTGCGACATCGTTTTGATGAACGCAAACGCGCCATACGTCAGCGGACTCAGCGGCGCTTCGGCCGCGCCTGCGACCATCACATCGGCCCAGCCATCGCGGATGTAACGCAGTGCCTCGCCGATGGCCACCGTGCCGCTGGCGCACGAGTTGGAGTTCGTTGTGCCCACGCCGCGCAGACCGCATTCGATGGCGATATTGGAGTGCGCCGAGCCGCCGAAGACTTGCAAGGCCAGCGTCTGATGCACCGCGCGCGGTCCTTTTTTCACAAAGAGCGCGTGCTGGCCCTCGGCGTTGGCAATGCCAGCGAGCGCTGTGCCGTAGCTCACGCCAATGCGATCCGTCGGGTTCTCGGGAGTCGCCACGATGCCGGCGTCCTCCAGCGCGAGCTTGGCCGAGGCCACGGCAAATTGCGCGTAACGATCCAGACGTTTCAGCCGGTGCGGTGGAAAGAAACGAGTTCCATCCCAATCGGCGATCTGCCCGGCGCAATGCGCGCGATAGAGCGTGGTGTCGAACTCCGTGAGACGGGTGATGCCGCTCTTTTGCGCGAGCAACCCGGCCCAGAAGGCGGCCTTGCCCGTGCCGATGCAAGTGATGGGCCCCAGCCCGGTGATGACGGCGCGACGGCTCACGTGGCGGGGTTTTCCAAGTGGAGTTTCATATGTTTCAAAGTCTGTCCGGCCACATAAGAAATGAAAAAATTCCCAATGATCAAGCCAGCGATCGGGGCGAGCCAGCGAATGCGGAAACGGAGATAATGCATGATCTCCACCAATACGCCGTCGGGCGTGTCGGTAAAAGTCCAGACGACGTTCATCCCTTTTGTAAACGCCTTCAAATGATGGAAACGCACCTGGAGTTTCTCGCGGTCGATCACTTCCTCACTCATCCAGGAAATGGGAATGCCAGTGCGGTAGCAGGCCATCTTGACGACATGCCGGTCCTTGGCGCTCTCGATGTAATCGATGTAACGGTAATGCGGCAGAATCCTCGGCCATTGCGAGAGATCGGCGGCGGCTTCAAAGATCTTTTCCTTGGAAGCGCGGATGAGAATGGAGTTGCCGGTTTGCATGATTTTACGGGGTTATACGCCTGACGTAGTGGCAATAGACTTCATTGTTTTCCACGAAAAACTTTTTCAGGCGAAAATGCCGCGTCTCCGGGAGGAACGAGCTCGCCTTTCCCGTCATCGTCGGCGCGTCCTTTCCGCCAAAAATCTTCGGGGCCAGCGTGATGAACATCTCATCCAGCAAATCCTCCGCGAGCAGCGCCCGCAGCAGCGTCGGCCCGCCCTCGCAGACCACCGTGCGTACGCCGTGATGCGACCGCAACTCGCCCAGCACCCAGCGCAGCGGGACGGTTTTCTCGTGAGTCAGATGCAACTCCGCCCTCGCTTGCAACGCCTCTCGGCTCGCCGCCGGCATCGCCTCCGTGGAGTAGATCAGCGTCGGCGCGACCGCATTGGCAAACACCCGGAGCGTCGCCGGAATCTCGCCCGAATGGGAAACCAGCACCCGTAGCGGATGCTCCGACTGCCCGCGCGCCAGCCGTTCCGCCCGCAAGTCCTCCGCCGGAATCGTCATCGACATCTCGTCCGCCTCCGCCGTGCCGCGCCCCACCAGCAACGCATCGCCCAGCGCGCGAATCTCCAGCAACCGCCGCTTATCCCGCGCCGAGGTAAACCCCGAGGGCGTGTGGTTCCGGGTCGAGACCTTCCCATCCGCCGTCATGGCAAAATTGGAAATCACTCGTGGCCGGCGCATGGCTGGGACGTTAAGGGAAAAATCCCGCTGCGCCATCCAGAAAGCGGCTCCCTGTTCGTCGCGCCTGGGGACGTGCGAGCGCAGCCTTCGGACGTGTCAATCGAGGCTTGGAACGTGCGAACTGAGCCTTGCAACGTGTCAATTCACCCTTTTTCCGTGCGAGAGGCGCCTTCGAGCGTGTCAATCGAGCCTTGGAACGTGCAAATCGGCCATAAACCGTGTCAAACGCCCCTTCGAGCGTGTCATGTATCCCGCACGCCGATTCGGGAACGAATGAAATAGGTATGAGAATTTTGACCTTCGCTGTGTGAGGTTTGCAGAGTTCGCGCAGTCATTGTTCAGGGGTTCTGCAACAGTCCTCCTCTAAAGCTATAAAGGAATCGGCCAGCGATGTCTGAGCCGTGGGAGCGGTAGATTAAGCCTGCGGGATTGGAGTCCAGGAATCCGCCGTTGACTCCGGAGCCGTCGATCTCTACCGAGCCGCCACTGGCGGCCGCGAAGCCTGCTCGGGCGGATGATCCTCCCAGGCCGCCTGAGCCGCCCGACGCATTTCCTGTCTCCCATTCCACTTTGGAATAATTTAGCTCCACGTCGAAGTCGCCGCCGCCCTGGTTGACGAGTGCAATTTGGAAGCGGTTGAGTTTGTCGGCGGCAACGCTGTAATACCCAACCTCGGGCCAAGTGGCGACGAAGACATCGCCGTCGGTATTATAGTTCCCGTAAGTTGCCTTCCCGGAAGTGGGAGCACGGGTGTCCACGTCGGCCCAGAAAACGGCGATAACGGCGCGACCTAGCGCGGCCAGTGAGGTGGGCGTGTAGGCGCTCATGGCCCCGTCGAAAGTGAGGTTGCCGTTGTTGTTCACCCACAGCGAATGGTAAGTCGTCCCGTAGTAGTTGATCGAAAACGGCAGGGGTATTTCGGTGGTGGAACCGTCGTCGTTGGCTGGGAGAGTTTGGTCGCCCTCGGGCCGAACGGAGGGTGGATCGGGATCGAGTGTGGTGAGGATCGGCTCGGTAGTCCAGTCATCGGAGAGAAACTCAGCGGCGCGGAAGCGGGTTGCCGTCTCGATGGAGGGCGCACCGGACGGCACGGTCGGGTTGAGAAAGTATTGTTGCTCGAAAAACAGGCCGCGTTGGCAGATCAGCCAGCGAAAGCTCTGGCGCGTGACGGGCCAAGAGCGGCGGCGAACGGGGGTGCCTGCCTCGCAGATCGCCCGCGCCTCGTCCCAGGTCATATCGTGATCGAGCCAAGGGTGAACGCGCCCGGAATAAAGGGGTCAGGCGTAGTCGCACCCGATCCGGAGTATGTGGCTACCGGCCCGCCATTGATGCGGGTCGTCCAGGTGTAGGCAAACCCACGGGAGCCTGTGGTATTGACCAGCCGCAAAACATCGCCCGTCTGGAGGATGAGGGTGTTGTGAAAGGTGATGTAATCACGGTCTGCCGTGAGAGTGAAGACGCGGGCGGACCCTCGATAAAGTTGGAAAATGCCGACAGCCCACGTAACGCTGGAAAAACGCTCAGAGCGAATATCGATGGCTGCTTGGACAGAGGGTGTGGGTGGCTGCGGTAATACCGGCGGAACCGGGGGCAAAGGAGGTGTCGGTGGCAGGGGTGGCACCGGAGTGATCGTGGTCAGGTATTCATTCTGGCTTTGCCAATCCGTGGCCAGAAATTCGGCGGACGTAAAGCGGGCGTTGGTGACAATGGCTCTCACGCCTTTGCTGGTAAGTTTGCCGTTGGTAAGGATGAATTGGTCGGAATAAAACAACCCGCGATCCTCGAAGAGCCAGGCGAAGTCGGGGGTGGTGGCAGGCCACGAGCGACGGCGAACCAATTGGCCTGCCTCGGCTAAAATACGGGCTTCGTTCCAGGTCATGCTTGGGTGGGTTCGAGATCGCGCTCGGCTTCGATGAGGAAAGTTTTCGACGACTGATTCAGAGTGGTCGGAGAGCCGCTGATTCCGCTGGCGTTATTCACCGTCCAACTAATCTCCGCGAGGGCGGGGAAACCAGTGGTGGAGAGTCCCGACGCGGCGTCGAGCGGGATGTTATCCTCGGAATCCGCGAGGGCGGCTGCAAAGGCGGCATCTGACGCGGGAATGTAGAGCAAATAACGGGCGGCAGTGCCAGCGCCGACTTTAGCAAAAGTGTTGCCCTTGACCAGGATCGACTCAGTTTCCTCCTGCTTCAGCACCATGCGCAGTCCGGTGAGATCCATGTCGATGTAACTCCCCGAGTTTTTGAAAGCGACACGCAGGATGAGGGCGTCGTGCAATTTGATGACACAGCCGGGCCAGAGGACTTCCCGCGTGACTACGTCGATTTCCACGTCGGGATAGAAGCTGTTCGACCCGGCCTGCGGAGTGATGCCGATGGGCACAATTAAACGCCCGGTGCCCTCTGCATTGGTGGCTTTTAGTTCGACAACAAACACGCCGGGAACCGTCGCCGCGCCGCTGATCAGGCCGGTCGAGACTTTGCTGATCGTGGCCGCTGTGATGTCGGTGGTGAAGTCAATCGCTGTGCCGCCCGAGGTGAGCGCCAGTTTGAAGGTCGCACCAGAGACGTTGACGACATAGTAGCGCGTGTTGACGGCCAGCCCCGCGCCGCCGGTGAGTGCGGTGAAATAAACCTTGTCGCCATTGGCAAAAGCGCTGCCGGTGGCGGTGATTATATCCGTCGATGCTGCGCCCGTGGTGGCGATGTAAAGCGTCGGCGCGTCGATGGTCATACCGTCCGGCAAACCTTTGGCTTCCCAGAGGACGACGGGGAGGAAGCTGCTATCGGTCGCGTAGGGCTGATATTGCCAGTATTCCCATTGTTTGTAGCCGAGAACGCTGGTGGTGGGGTCGATGGTGGGTGCGGGCATAACTTAGTAAGTGATGGTGGCTGTGGCTTTGCTGCCACCGGCAGTGGCGGCGGCGCTGAGTTCGTAATGGACCCAGCCGCGCAGGGTGGTGGCGTCCACGTTTTCGGTGTCGAATTGGGTGAGCCGGGCGCGGATGGCGAAGTTGGCGGTCGCCGGTTTGCCGTCGTTCGCGCCCTCCCAGACGCCGTAGCGCATCCGGTCGGCAGTGAGCGTGTCCACGAGGGAGACGAGCTTGCGGCGGATGCGGGCTCCGAAGGTGTGCTTCACAGCCAGCGGCGAAAGCAG
Organism: Chthoniobacterales bacterium; assembly: GCA_039930045.1. Classification (NCBI taxonomy): domain Bacteria; kingdom Pseudomonadati; phylum Verrucomicrobiota; class Spartobacteria; order Chthoniobacterales; species Chthoniobacterales bacterium. The sequence continues at coordinate 166,671 of JBDSQB010000010.1, forward strand.
AATGACCTGGCTCAGGATTGGTGTCGCAGACCAGGTGATTTTTTTGAGGTTGAGCCCGATGGGACTCGGGGTGGTATCGGCGTCGATGCTGCCGACCTCGATGACTACGATCCACTGGGCCTGGCAGGGCGCATTGAGGAGCTGCGCGACCAGTGAAAACTGGAGATCGAGCAGTCCGTTGAGGCGGAGCATTTTGTCGTTGATCTCGAAGGTAAACAGCGTGCGCTCGAAAGCGGCGGCGTAGAAGGAATTGCTCGTGCCGCTGCGGACCACTTCGTAGAGCGTGCGGCCATCGCTGCCGACGTAGCCCTGGTCGGCCACACTGGCGGATTTAATGTGGCCGCCCGAGGAAATGAGCACGGCGGTTCCCGAGGTGTTTTGCCAGACGCTGGCGGCGGCGGGCGCGGGCAATGTTCCGGGGAGTGTGGTGACCGTGGAATCGTGGACTGCGGGGAGCAAATAGGCCATGTTGCGCACGGGCAGCGCTGCGGGGTCGAAATCGCCGGGGGCAGCGACGTAAAACAACGTCGTGTTGATCTCTGGCAGCTCGATTTCCAGTCCAGTTCCAGTCGTATCTGCAGTGCCAGCCGGGCCGGTCGAGGGAAGGATTTCTTCGAGCGTCGTCACGCGTCCGCTCAGGTCGCTCAGGTAATCCAGCAGACCCACGATCTGGCCCATCGTGTGAGTGTGCGCGAGGAACGCGGAGATCGGCCCGGACGAGCTGATAACAACCGCGTATTGCGCCGCTGTCGGCGTGGTGGCAAATCCGCTGATCATCAGGACATTCGCCGAGGTGTTAACGGCCGTAAATTCGTTGTCGCGGAGAATGCGGCCGCCCGAGACGTTTTCGCGGACGTTCACGTGGAGTGATTCCGTCGCGAGATTGTGGGCAATGGCGAAGGTCGTCGCGGAGCCGTCGCCGATGGTCGTGGTGTAGTGCTGCGTGCCGGTGATGACCTGATCGAGCGTGAAGGGAATGTAATCCTTCGGAGACGGCGGCTGGAGCCAGTCGATGTCCTGGACCGTGGCCAGATCGTCCCAGATGAGAGGGCGGCGAATAATCACATCCCGCCGCAATGCGACAACGTCTTTTACTTCGCCATCCTCGACGATATTCAGACGGATGTGTAGCGGCAGAGTCACCTCTTCCTGCGTGCGCAACATCGCGGCCAGAATGGCCCGGCGTGTCGTGAGAGTGAAGGTGAGATCGCCCTCCGGAGCCTGGCGCACATTCACCTCCAATAAATCGTAGCCATTGCCTGCCATGTCGCCCGCAAACTCGATATTCATCGTGCCGCTGATTGGCAATGTGACGAGGAAGCCAGCGTTCAATTTTTGCAGCGCCGCCTGCACTTCCTCGGGTCCATCTTCCTGGCTGAGAAGATCCGTGCGGACGGTGCCAAAAGTGAGATCGTAGGTCCCGCGAAATTCCCGCTGCAGAGTGAGCGATTGGACTTCGGTAATAATGAGGTCATCGACGACTTCACCGGCCCGCACACGAGCCACGGTCGGCGCGGGTGGCAGCACGCGAGGAGCTGCGTCGGTAAACGCGCCCGGAGCTTGCTGCAGGCGCAATTCGTGAATCCACTGGCCATCGAGTTGGTAGGCACTGATCCGGCCAAAACTGATCGGCCAGAGGGTGTTATCCACGACAAGCAAAGGCACCTCGACCGATCCGGTTCCGAAGCGCATGAGAAGCGAGCCATCCACCTTCCACGTCTTGACGGCTCCGTAAGTGGCCACCGTCGCCGCAAGCGCGTTGAGAGCAGTCTGCAAGCCGGTTGCAGACACATCGTAATTCACTTCCTGTGTGGTGTTCGCTCCGGTCGAAGCGCCGCTGCCCACCTTGATGGCAAATTTTCCCTGCACCGGCGGTGCGTCGATCTCGCCAATCGCCGCCCACAGAGCGGCCACGTTTTCACTGGTCTCCACGGTTTGGCCATCAATGATTTTCTCGAATCGCAAGGCCAGCACAAGATCGTCGCCGAAGGTGAGATCAGGCGGCGTCCAGGTCGCGCCGCCGACCAGCGAGGCGGTCCGGTCCGCGAGGTTAACAGAGAGATATTGTTTCATAAAAAATCAGGACAGGAGGGCGAGGTCGAATGCGCGGGCGATGTAGGGAAAAGGCGGGTCCAGGCGCGACCGGCGTTTTGCTTTCTGGGCCAGGCGGGCCTTCGCTTGATTGCGGGCGGTTTTATCGGTGCCGATGGCGGGTTTTTCCTCGTCTAAAGAGGGGAGTGGAAACGTGCTGTCGGAGCCGCCGCCAGTGGGTGTCCAGAAGGTGCCTGCCAGTGAGTGGCCGCTGAGGACGTTAAGGGCGTTGGAAATCGCGTCGTTAAAACTCGCCGTGGTGAAGTTGATAATGAGTTGGGCCGCTCCCGCCGCGAGCGGTGGAATGAAGGGCGTGCCCGGATCGGTGTTGATGATCCGCAGCTCCGGTTGCATGTAGTTCAGATCCCAAAACAGCGCCTGCCGAACGAAGGGCGTCCAAGTGGCGTCGGGCGCACTGTTAGGAGTCGCATTGGGAGGCGAGAGAAGGTAAATGGTCGAGATTAGAATCTCGTCGAAGTTAGGCTCTTCATAAACGCCGGTCAGCGGATCGGGCGCGGCATCCAGCGGGCGAAAAAGCGACGTGCTGTAAACCTTCAGCCGGTCGCCCGGTGCGGCGCTCCGGACGCTCAAGGTTTGAGTGACGTTGGAAATGCCGGTGACAATGCCGGGTTGAACGCTGATCTGTGAGGTTAATGCCAGGCGCGGCTGGTGCAGCACGATGTCGCAGGCCCGCAGGAGGCGGTTTTGTTTGGGCGATACTGGATTGAGGAGCTGCTGCACCGCAACGCTTTCGTCGTCGCTCAAGCGCGGCGGCGCGTTCACTCCACGGTCCAGGAAGAATTGCGGAACTGTGGAGCCGGGTCCGTCCACACCAAGGTTGCGCCAGCTCGTAGAAATCGGCGGATTGAAGTAGAGCGGGACATCCACAGGCGCTTGCAGCTCGATCTTTTTCTTTGCCTCGCCCTGGTTAAAAATATAGGAGGAAAAATAGGGCTCACCCGTGAGTGGGTTGGTGCCAAAATTTCGGCCCGCCTGTCGCAACTCCATGATCTCAGCGAAGCTGGTTTTGACGACCGGAGCCTCTCCGTTGACGAAGCCAGGGCGCACGGAGGCCACCCATTTCTTAAGCGGCGCGAGCCAGAATAGATTTGTAGTCCAGGGATGGTGCCATTTCGAGCTGCGAGGCAGCGTGATGGTGCGTCCCTGGGGATGCTGTCTTTGCGGCGCGAGACCTGGTGTTTGCGGCGTCATAGGAAGTAATGTTTCCTGCCGCCTTGTCCGGCGGGTGGGAGAATCGTGATGTAACGAAGGTTGAACCAGACCTGGTCAATGGCGCGAACGGGTCGTTTGTTTTTCCAAAGAACAAGCGCCACGGGCTGGATGCCTTTTTCGCCGACGAAAGCGTAGGCGCTTTTCCTCTGCACAACCTCGATCTGATCGGCGGTGGCGAGGCGTCCCTCTTTGTCGGGCGTCACCTGAAGACAGACCCAGCTTTGCTGAGTTTCCTTATCGATCTGATCTGGATCGAGCTTGAGAGCTGGCTGAGCGTGTTTGGCATCGCCGGAAATCGGGATTTTTTTTGTGCCGATAACGGGCTCAAGGCCGTTGACCAAGCCGCGACTCAAGCGGAGCTCCATACCGACTAACGACGGGCGAAACGGATGGTTAAAGCTGCCACCGCCCCGGTTGGTCGGAGTCTGGGTGTAGCCCTGCGCATTCATCCGCAGGAGTATTCCAGGGCTTTGCCGTGGCGGCGCGTAACCGGCGGGCGTGGCCGTGCCGATGGGAAGAGAGTCGTTCATTTCAAGAAGTCCTTCTGATAGATGGGTTTCGGCCAACCGCCTGGGCCCGAGAGCCAGTAATTTTCCGTCACATCCCAGACGTTACCGAGGTGTTTGAGGTTAGGAGCTGCCATCAGCCAGTTGCGGCCGTCCTTCAGATCGGTGGGTGGCTTTCCGGGCAGTTTGTCGGCGATGTAATCAACGCCGTCGAAGAGAGCGCCAGGCAGTTCCACGACCGCATAACGGAAGCGATAATTGCCTTCCATGCGGAATTTGCTCTGGTAACCGAACATCGGATTGATGTCGCCATCGGTCCCTCCATTACCGGGAAAAGCGCCACCACCACCGCTCTCTTTCGAGAGCGTCGCTGGCCAGAGAATATCGCCGCCGTCCACGTCGGGCACTCCCTGGTATTTCTCCAGCAGCTTCGAGTAATCTTTGTGCAACTTGAGCGACACCTCGGCGAAGCCCCCCGTAAAGTCGTAGTCGGTGGAATTCTTGCGATCTTGCAGTTCGACCCCCACGCCGCTTTTGTTGCCGTCCTCGTAGAACCACGTCATAAAATAGATGCCTCCACGTTTGCGAATCTGCGAGCCGACCAACTTCGCTTTCCCGTCTTCCTGCGGCGGCTTCGGTTCCTTGCCGAACTCAAACATTTGCGAAAAAACACGCGTGCGCACACCGATTCGATTGGTGGATTCATCAACTAGATGGACTTGAGGAGTTCCGTAGATCATGGCCGGGATCGGGTGCGGGCTTCGAGGATGCCGTCTTGTCCGGTGCGCAACGTTTCGTGCATCGAATCAATGCTCTTCATCAAGGCATCCGTTCCGGGCAAAGAAGAACTTGCGATCTGAGCGGCGCGGGCGGAGTCCGCCGCTCCCGACCTCGCATCAACGATGCCAGAAGCGGCTGCCAATCCGCGTTGACGCAAGGTTTCCTGAGTGGCGAGATTGGAAGCTTCGTCCGCTTGTTCTGGAGAACCGCCTTCGGCTCTGGTTCGCTTCCAAACCTCCATGTTTTCCAGCTTCGCCTCGGCGGCCAGGCGCTCCTGATTACCAGCGATGGTGCGTTTGCCGCGAGCACGCGCAATTTCCAACTTCAGTCCGCCTTCCTCGCGGTTAAATTTCTCTTGGCCGAGCGCTTCCTGCTCGGCTTTCAGCTTACCAAGACGTTGAATTTCTTCTTCGTTTTCCTTCATGGCGCGAACGCCGTCGATACTGCCGAAGCTAGTGCCGAAAGTCTTGTTGATGATGCGGGTGAAAGGATTTGTTGCCTTGCGTTCGAGTTCCTTTCGATTCTGCTCACGGGCAAATATTTCGTCCTCCGTCGAGTGAGCAGCCGATACCAGATCTCCGGAGCTTGCTCGATAGGTGCTGGAGATCTGCAGGCCGCGTGCATCGCTTGCCCGAGAGGCTCCGAGCCGGTTCTTTAACGATTGATCCTGCTCGCCCGCGTTGATGATTTTGCCTGCCAGTTCCCCGGCAAGATAAGTCGCTATGGCGGCGAGGCCCAGCGCGCCACCTGTGCCCGCTGCATTGCCGACCGCGCCTTGGATGCCGCCGCCCTGGACTATGCCCTGGCCAACCGTTAATGCGCCGCGACTGAGTCGTCCTTGCAAAGCAGCTTGTTCCGCTTTTTGCTTGGTGATGGCGCGTTCCGCCAATTCCTGTGCTTTGGTCTCGGCGGTGGCGCGTGCTTTTGCGGCATTGATCTCCAACTGCGCTGCTTTTTGAGCGGCGGCGGATGCCAGGGCTGCGGCTGCAGCTTCTTTTTCCATCGCGGCGGCCTCCTTCGGAATGCTGGCGGCGGCGGCCTCGACCGTGTCGAAGGTGCGCTTGTTAGCAGCCCGAGGTATTTGGACCGTGCCACCGATGGGGTTATTGGCCGGTGTGTTTGGATCGTGGCGCGGCGGTGGCAGTGTTCCATCGATGATGCGAGGTGCGGGCCGGTTTTCGGCTTTTTGCAGATCGTCCTTCTTCCGCTGGGCCTCGCTCAGGGCGTTGCCTTCCGACACTTCCCTGACGACAATTTTAATTTCTTCGTCGGGCATAGGTTAGGAGGTTTGCAGATCGGGAATCTCCCTGTCGCGATAGCTAGGTCCCACGATGGTCCAGCGTTGATTGACGCGGTGTCCGGCCAGGAGCGCGAAGGCCTCGCACACCGGCGAACGCTTTGCCTCTGCAGGGGTTAAACCGAGCTGACTAACCAGGGCCGCATAAATCGCCAGCCAATGGCCGATGCCAGGCTCCGGCGCTTCGATCTCTATTCCGGCATCCGCCTGGCGCACCCGCAGCGACATCGCGAAGGCTGCGTTGATCTCGGCGATCATACCCTCCATAATGACCACGGCGGCGGCGAGATCGGTGGCGTCGGAAACGAGATCCACTTCGAACGCGGCGATAGCGGCGGCAAACGCGGCCTCTTCATCGTCGTCTGGCAATTCGCCACGCAGCAGGGGCGACTTCATTTTTTCCAGATCGATCCAGCCTTGCATGGTGAAAACCAGCGCATCGGGACCGCGCCGGGCAAACGCCTCGGAGACGCAGACCGGCTCCCAGGGAGCGGACTCCAGGGCAGCCAGTTCGGCGCTCATCTCGAGGAGTTGTGCGTCGGCGTCCATTTCTTTTGCCTAAGCCGCGACCATTCCGGGAATCCAGATGGAATTCACCAGGTAGCGTTTGCCTTTGAGGGTGGCGAAGCGGAACTCGCTCGCCTCGATCCGATGCCCGGCCATGTGATCGGGAGCGCCGGTAATGATGAGCTCGCTCTGCACAGCGGGCGCGGCGACGGTCGGGCTGGCCAGCAGATCCAGGCGGATCATGCGGAGGTAGCCATGCGTGGTCGCGCCAAGGATGGTGCCGACGGGTGAAGGCTCGTCATCGGTGATGCTGAGTTGCTGCTCAATGGTCACGCCGTGCACCACGCCCGAGGCATGGCCGAGACCGGCAGTGCCGTAAACGATTTTGCTCCCTGGGAAGACAAACGCGAGGGTTTGCTCCGGGGTCAATGCATTCAAGTCGGTGCCTGCGAGTGCGCCCGTCGTATCGACAAAATCAGGATAGTAAGAGGCGGCCAGGCTGGCGCGTTTATCCTGGCCGAGCGCCCATGTTTCCACGGCCCTGGTGGCCAGCACGGTGCCGCTTGTGAGTGTGCTCACCACCACTCGGCCGCCTGTCGATAAATCGAGGAAGTTAGTCGAGCCATCCGTGACCTGGACTTCAAAATTCAACTCGCCTTTTGCGCTATGCAGGGCGAGCGCTGTGTTGTCGCCATTTCCATCGGGGATGAGTTGGCGGGTGACCGCATTGCGCAGCGAATAGCTGAGCACGCTGCCGGTGAAAATATCGGGCACTGTGGCAGTGCCGAAAACGAGTGATTGTCCGTATCTTTGCATGGTTAGTTAGGTTGGGTTGATCTGGTATTGGGCTTCGAAGATGACGTCGAAGATTCGCTTTTCTTTGTCCTCGACCATTTCGATAGGACGGGAAGCGAGCTGCAAGGGATGGGCGAGGAGATCGGAAAGCGCCCACCAGGGCGCGAGGCCAACGTTGGCGCGGGCGGCTGCGTTCGCCGCATCGATCTCCATGCCTCCGGTCATGAGTTCCTGCACGGCTGCGTTGAGTTTGTTAAAGGGCTGCCAGTGGAGAGCCATGGCCACTTCATCGCAGAGCTCATAGCCATCCGGGAACTTCGTATTCATGTCCGGCCACTCCGTCACCCGCACGCGGATCTCCGCCTTGTCGAAGAAGACAAACGGGTTGCCCTGGAGGAAATGCGTCGGTAGCGGGGGCAGTGAATGAATTGCCACCCCGAAGTCCTGCGCGGCCATTTCGAGCCGGGAGACGAGGTCTTTTGGCTTCACCTCCAGCACGGGCACGGCCGTGGAGAGGCTGGCCGACAAGATGGCAAGCACCGCAGTTTGAAGATCTATTGGGGCGGACATAGTCTAATAGGTTAATTTTGTTCCACCAGCATCCAGACCGAGAGGCTGACGATGGACGCTAGAAGCAGCGTGGCGGTGATTTTGCGCATGCTTTATTCGATATTGGCCACGAAACGGACCAGGCAAAAGTTGCCGCTGTAAACGCGCACGAATTCGTAGTAATCGGTCGCATTGTTGGCGGTCGATTGTGTGATGCTAAAGCCGGTCGTTTTGTAGCCGTTACCGCTCGGGAAGCTGATCGTTGCCGCCGCCCCGCTCGCGGGTTGTTTAACGAAAAACTTGATCGTATAGCCTTCCCCGCCAAATCCGGCGTGTGGTGCGGCCATTGTTCTGGCAGACCCGGCAGCCAGTTGGACTTTCATCACGTTCGAGTTGGAATCCGGCTGGGTGATGGTGGCGGCATCGGTGAGTGCGGTGACGGCGGCTGGCTGGCCGATGAAGTAAAGGCCAGAAGTGGCAACGCCTTGGGCGGCGGTGAGATTTTGCGGCCCCCACGTCATGTTCACCCCGTTCCAAGTCAGCGCCATCACCGGGCTGGAGGCGGAGTAACCACCGGGCTGGGTGAAGTTAATGAAGCGATAGCTAAAAGCGTTGGCGTCGGTGAGTTGGTTCACGGCCAATCCGCCGTCGCCAACCGCTTGGAGCGCCAGCGTTTTGAGGTTGGTGCCGCCGTCGCTTTTCTTGATGCGCAGACCCTTGGACGGCGTGCCACCGCCGTCGTTGTAAATCGTCTGCGAGGTGCCATCGTCAAATGTATTGGAGACGTTGGTTTTCGCGGTGAAGGCCTGCCCCGCCTTGTTGGCCAGCTCCTCCGAGGTGGCGAGATTCAGGAGTTGCAGACCGAAAAAGGTCGGCGAATAGCCTTGGAGACTGACGGCATCCAGCAGGCCAGTCACAGCGTTGGAGTTGGCGGTCTTAATCAGGTCTGCCGAGTTGGCCGGTGTGGTGTCGGATGCAACCCAAGTGCTGTAAATCCTGACTTTTTCGGTGGCGGGAAGGACGTTGGCATACACCTCGCAAGTGGTGATCTTCATCGTTCCTGCGGCGAATAAGTCCGGGATGCCCCAGCGTTGATAAATCGAGTGGGTGCCGGTGCCAGAGGTTGTGATGTCAATGGCCGAGCCGCCGCTCGTGGCGGAAACTTTTAATGCAGTGGAGGTGAGGCCGCTGGCGATGACAAAATAATCCGTGCCTGCGACCAGCGGCGACGGCAGGGTGCCGGTCGTGGTGAAGCGGACCATTTGCCCGGCACTCAGTCCGTGCGTGGTGCTCACGGTCGCCAGATCGGTGCCTGTGTTAACCGTCACGGTGCCCTTTAGGTTGCTGTCCGTGGCCGATAAAGAGGTGAGCGTGGTGCCGGGCGCGCCCGCACGAATGGTGATGGTGTCGTTCGCGACAACCGTCTGGCTCATCTCCACTTCAAAAACCCAGTGCGTGCCGTCGGTGGGCACCGTGATCGCCTGAGACGCGAGAGTCTGTAATTGCGCCGGTCCGCCGCCGACGGTGGTAATTTCAATCTTCATGGCCGTGCTTGCCAGGGAGCAGTGGACGAGGTTGGCCAACGACGTGGAGGGTTGTAGAATGAGCGTGTTCGACCCGCCAACGACACCGGTGGACTTCAAAAAGGCGACTTCATTTCCCCAGCGCTTGGGCACGACGCTGTGAGTCTGGTTCAGATACAAGGCGCAGGCGCTGGCCACGGTGGAGTTCCAGAGAGAGTCCGTGAAACTCACATAACCGCCGAGATTGGGCGCGGTTTCTCCATTGCCACCGGTGCCGTAAGTGACGTTCCAAGTCGGCCCGAGATTCGGCGTGGTGCCGTGGACGGTGGAAGCAACGGCGTGCGAGGCAAAAAGGTCGGAGGCGATGACGTTGGCATTGGTGACGCCACGTTTCACAGTCACGGTGCCATCCGCTAACACGCCGCCCGTTCCGAGGACGGGAATCGTGCCGCTGGTAGTGCCGGTGTTTACTCCAGCAGCGGTGCCCCGGTCGGAGATGGTGTTGAGAAGCTGAGTGCCGGTGTGATTGGCGCGGTTGAGGAGAGTGGCATCGCTGCTGTTAGCAGTGGCTCCGGTGGCGATGCCCGTGAGTTTCGTCCGTTCGGTAGCGAGAAAGGCTTTGTTCGTGGTGCCGTCCGTGAGGGTGTCCGCCGACTGGGTTCCGGTGTGGTTGGAGCGGTTGAGCAGAGTGGCATCGCTGCTGTTGGCGGTTGCACCCGTGGCGATGCCCGCGAGTTTCGTCCGTTCGGTAGCGAGGAACGCCTTGTTTGTGGTGCCGTCTGTCAAAGTGTCGGCAGACTGTGTTCCGGTGTGGTTGGAACGCTGCACGGCGGCGGCTTGGGCGGCGTTGGCCTTGGTGGTGGCGTCGGTCGCTGCGGCGGTGGCGACGGCGCTGTTAGCCGTCGCCTGTGCTGTGGAGACTGGCTTATTGGCATCGCTGGTGTTATCGACGTTGCCCAGCCCGACAGTCGATTTGGTGAGCCCTAGGGTGAAGCCCGAGAGATCGAGCGTGCCGGTGCCACCGGTTAAGAAGTTGCGAATCGCGGTAGCCGGGCTGGCGGCGATGGTGTCCAGATCGGCGTCCCATGCCTGGATGTTGCTGCCAATGGCCAGCCCCAGCGCGCTGCGGACGGTGGATTTATTGGTTACACCCGAGAGATCGAGGGTGAGGTTGAAACTGGTCGCGCCATTGAAGACGTTGGCCTCGGGATGTGTGACGGTGACGGCACTCTGGCCGGTGTGAAGCGATAGCGCGAAGAGGGCGAGGATGAGGAGTTTTTTCATGTGGTTAAAGGTTAGGAAGCGACGTAGCTCGGGCCGTCCTGCCACGTGGTGCCATCGTCGGAGACTTGGAATTTGAAGCCATTGGCAATGGCGACGAGGCGGGCTTTCGGGCCGATTAAGAGAGTGGTCGTGGAGCCGTCGAACCGCGCATAGCGCGCATCGGATTCGGCTTCTGTTAGATAGAGAGGGCCGCCCTCGCTGCTTTCCGGTCCATTAACGATCCTCTGCTGGCAGGTGATCTGCGTGTTAGGAGAAACAAACCGCGTTCCTTCCAGGGTGTAGGCGAGTTCGAGATCCAGGGCGACATTCGTCTTGGAGGCGATGAACTCCATCAATCGTGTATCGTTGGTGTCCCAAACAGCGAAAAACACGGTCTCGCTCTCTTCGTCCAAGGCTCCCGCGTAATAGCAGAGAGTCGATGGAGGCGTGGTTTGTCCGCTGATGGCCAGCTCGAACACCGGCGGTGCGCTGGGTGCGCGGTTGAGGGCGATTCGCACCAGGACAGGTGCACCGGCTTTGAAGACAGCGCCGGAGGCCGCGCGAGCCACTTGGGTATCGAGATTGAGAGAAAGATCAAACATAGTTAGGAGAGGGCTTCGCGAACATATTTCTTTGCGCCCTGCACGGCGGCGGCGCTCCATTGCTCTTGCGACGGCAACAGCGAGCGGTCCTGCTTTTGGGTGACGCTGCGGAGCAGGAGATAAAGGAGCTTGAGTTTTCCATCCTCCTGCAGCGCGAGGAAGGCGTTGCCGGTCTTGCCCTTGTAAAGGAAGAGGCCCGCGAACTCCCCTGCGCGACGGCCATAAGCCACGGCCGCGATGGGAATCGTGAGAGCCTTGGACTTCGTGGGTGTGATGGTGACATCGCGAAATGCGCGAGAAAGCCCTGGATGATTGAAGACTAAGGCAGCTTCGTTTTCGTCCGCCGTGATGGCCGCGCCTGCGACCTTCTCGGCTGCCTGAGCCAGGTGGCCAGTGGGCGATGCGCCAAGGCGCTGAGCGGTCGCGTGCCGGGTGCTGGCGATGTCTCGTAAATGAATGCGGGTCACTTCCTGCACTTCAGTGATCGCCGCAGTGAGCAGATCCCGGCGACCCGCGCCGTGTAAGCGCGAGATCACCGTCTTCAGGCCACGACCAGAGGTTTGGAAATCAAGGACCGTGGTGCTCATTCTGCGAGCTCTCTTTCCAATGCGGCCGCGAGATCCGGAGATAAACCGGCTATGACGCGGCGGACCTCTTCCTGGCCTGGCGAAAGTGTGGCGCGGGTTTCCTCGACCTCCTGTTTCGCCCGATTGATTAGCCGCAAGCTAAGAGCTTCAGACCACGGCACCGCACGCCAGCCCATGCCGGAATGAAAAGCGAATGGCGGATACGGATTGCGCAGCGTGTCGGTGTAATCGCCGCCAGCGCCCATGCCGAGAGCCAGCCAGATCGGCGAGTCCTTCAATGCCACCATGCGGATCTGCGAAGCGCCTTTCCACTCGACGTAACTGCCCGCTTCCTCCCACCGTTCCCGCCAACCCGCCGCGTGGCTTTCTTCCGTGCCCCGTTCGATGTGCCGATCATACAGCCGAATCAGCTCCCAGGCGGGATAAGCCTGGCGGGCGTAGGGCGTGTTGCCCGCAATCATCAGGCCATAATTCGCGGCCATCCGCATGTTAGTTTCGAGAACCAGATTCAGCCGTTTATAGCTGGAAAGGTCGCGCAAGCTAGCGATCTTCGCGGGCGGGATTTCCCCCATGTCGCCTGGGAAGCCGGTAGTCGGATCGTAGCCGAGTTGCTTGAGCTTTTTCATCAGCTCCCACCGGCCCGTGGCCATGTCGATCTTCCCGGAAAGCATATCGTCCACGACGCGGGAAACTTCCTCCAGGTATTCGACAGATGATGTCGCCGCCGACACCACTGAGCGTCGCATGACTTCCGTGGAAAGATTCCGCAATTCGGCGCTGCCCATGCTCGTTGGCAACGTCTCGCGAGAGCGCCACTGCTTCAGCGCGTCGGTGACGGTCGAACCTTCAGAATCGTAGAGCGCGATCATGGCTGCTCCCTCAATCCCTGGACAACGGCAGTTCCTAACAAGAAGGCGAAATGATCTGCGAGAGCGCCATTGGCATTCACTTTCACGAGCAACTCCGGCAGCATCGCTCGGAGGCCGCGAAGGGCTTCCAGGTCATCGCTCTGCAGCGCCTCTACAATCGCGTCGCGAACTGGCTGCAGGTCGCTTTCAAAGGCTTTTTGGGCGGCTTCCCGTTCCGCCGGGCTTGCGTTTTCGGTGCGCTCCAGCGCGAGAATCTGCTTCTCGATTTCAGCGCGATCTTCTGGCGACACATGCTTTAGAGCGGCGCGAGCGATTTCGAGAGTGGTCATAATCCGCTGGTCCTTTCCCGACCGGTCTGGCGGCGTGGCACGTTGACGGCCACCACGGTATTGCCCTGCTGGATCTCGCCGGAGCCTGCCGAGGAGTCTGGAGTTTCGACCCGGATCATCTTGTCGGTGAGGCGCAGTAGATCGCTGTAATCATTTTTGCGCGTTTCCCGCTGATCGTCTTTCAGCGAGAATCCCAGGCGATCCATCAAGGTAAAAACGGCCAGGCGCACGGTCATCCCCTTCAAGCTGTTGGGAACTTTGGTTTGATCGATGTCGAGGGAATTGGCGGACGCCACGGCACGGCGAACTCGCGCCACCGCGTCGGCAATCGCCTCGGCTACGGGATCGAGCGTGCCAGTGGCCATCGTGGCGGCGCGATCAATCACGTTGGCGTGGGCAGCCGCCTTTAGGTGATCGGGTGTGATTTGTGTCCAGTTGCTCATTTGCTCTAGAAAGCGGCCCCTCTTTTGCGGAGGAGCCGCTTGGTTAGAACCAAGGAATGCGGCTTATTCTTCCGTCTTGGTTTCGGTTGTCTCCGTGGTGGTGACTTCCTTGGCCGGGACGTTTTCTTTGGTCTCGGTCGTTTCGGTGTGGGTGGTTTCGTTGCCTTCGCTCATATGTTTTTTGGGTTGTGTTTTCTAAGTCAGGTAATACCTGGCACTGCCTCAAGCCCGAGGCCGCTTTCGCGGGCACTCAGGCTGAGGTTTTCCTATGGAATGCCGGGTTAGCTGATGGTCAGCGTGCGGCAGCCCAGGGTGGTGGCGCAGAACTCGGTCTCGTAGCACTCGACCACGATTTCCCAGAACTTGACGCTTAACTGGCGCACATAGACTGCGTAGCGGCCGCCCTGCTGAGTGACGCCGCGTGCCGTTTTGAAGTTGCTCGAATCTTCGCCGCTCTGGCCGTAGGCCGAGAACAGGAGGATCTTCGCACCGGCGATGGCGGTCTTCGTTGCGCCAGTCTGGTAGCGGGATTCGCTAACGCGGGCGTCGAGGCCGATCTTCGAGCAGGCTTCTTCCGGACTCAGGCTGCGGCCAGCCATCGCTTTCGCGGTGTTGCTGCCACCATAGGCGGAGAAGCGGGCGAGTTTGGCCGCAAGACCCCAGAGCGCACGGTTTGGCGCAATACCGCTGCTGTCACCACAGAGCTTCGCCTGGTTGGCGAGATCGTAGTCTGGATCGGAGCTGCTATCCCAGGTCAGGGCAGCGGCGGCTCCGGCTGCGACTCCCAACGCGTATTTGCGGCGGAAGGCGTTGCGCTGCAGACGCTGCATGATGCGGGCGGTGTAGAGCTGTTGCCAATTCGGCGTGTTCTTCACCCGTTCGTAGTCGACCACGATGCGGAGACCGCGATTCGGGATCGAGCGGCGTTGCTTCGATTCGGTGATTTCAATGGTCTTGAAATCAGAATCGATCGGACGCAGATCGTCATCGGCCTCATCACTGAGGAACGATTCCGCGTTCGGGTAGAGCGTGTGCTCGTAGAGTTCGCCGCTGGGCAGAAGCGACGGAGCGAGGAACTCGCAGATCGCGTCGAGGTTGTCCGCATCGGTCCAGCCGGTGGCGTATTGCGTCATCGGTTCGGAATAATGCGCCTGCTCGAACATGCTGGCGTTGGCGGTAACATCCGGAGCTGCGGTGATGAGACCGTGGCTCAGAGGCGTGCCCGCATAGGCGGGAACGTGAGTGGCGGCGAGGATCGCGGCCACGACTGCAGCGTTGGCTGTGCGGCCAATGTAGTTAGGATTTTTCATTTGAGTTGGATTGAACTGCTAGTGTTTTGGTTGCGGGTTAGAGGAACTTCACCAGTGTTGGAGAAGCCAGGGCGGCAGCGATGTTGCCAACCGTGGAAGGCGTGGCGGCGACGACCAATTTGATCGGCGCTTGTGGCGCGAACTCGATCACGTAGCCGCCGTCGCTGTTTTGAACTGCAGCGGAAACGGAACGTCCGATCTTGAAGAAGCTGCCTGCCGTTCCGGGCTCCGCCTGGGCAAAGCCGCTGGCGGCGGTGTAAAGATCGATGTCGGCTCCCAGAGCTGAAGCGACGCGCACTTTGCGAGTGCTGGTCGATAGCTGCAGTGGGGTGACGTTGATCAGATCCTCAGCAGCCGAAGGCATGTCGGTCGTGAGTCCGACAGGGTAGTTGGCAGCGCCGCAAACTGCGACGTGGCCAGCATCGCTTCCGCCCGTGACGAGCAAGTGCGTGTAGCTGTGCGCCGCGTCGGCGCGGCGGCTGAGAATAGTGCGAGTGCCACCCGCGCCCTCGGCATTCGCCGTGCGGAAGGGTTGCATGAAGGCGGCGAGAAACGCCGCTGCTAACAATTTGAGTGTTTTCATAGTGATGATGATGAAGCGGATGGTTTAGATCCTGGTTATTTGCCTTTTTTGGCTACGGCGGCTTTGTCGGCTTCCAGCTTTTCAGCCAGGGCGACTTCGACGGCTTGCGCGGGATCAAGTCCGGCGCGGATGCGCCAGTTGACGTCCTCGGCTTTAACGCCAGCGCCTTTGATCATGAGGGCGATGGCCGAGGTTTCTTCGATCTCAGGTTTTGGAGCGGCTTTTTCCGCCCGAAGGCTGGCGATGAGCGCCGCTTGTTCATCCAGTTGCTCCTGGATTTTAGGATCGACGGCGGTCGCCTTTCGAAGCGCCTCGATTTCTTTTGCCTGCTTATCTAAAAGCGTCTGCACCTCAGGAGTTACCTTTGGAGCTTTTCGAAGCGCCTCTAGCTCTTTGGCCTGGGCGTCGATTTGTTTCTGGAGAGCGGCGGGATCTGGTTCCGTCGCGGCGTTGGCGGTGCAGTGACTGGCCGGCCGTCCGAAGACGAGCGAAGCCAGGCTCAGCAGGGCGAGTGATGGAATTTTCATTGGAGTTAGGTTTGTATGGGTTGCTGTGTTTTGGTTTTGCTCGGCTGGATTAGGCTTTCGACGTTGCCGACATCGCGTCGAAGAGAGGTTTATTGTTCGGGTCTGCCTGGACGGCTGCGTAGGCTTTGTCGCGGTCGCAGTTGTGGTCCTTCATGTAGGCGGCGACGAGTCCCTCAAGCGCGGTGGCGCGGGCATTCGCCGTGGAGAGGTCAACGCGATTTCCGTTGAGCTTCACTTCCGTGGTGTTCAGTGCTGGAGCCTTCTCGGTGAGTTCCTTGATCGCGGCTGCCGAGGTGTTGGCCGTGGTCAGGCGATCTTTATAATCCCCACGCTGGGCTGCCGTGATGACGCCGCGTTTTTCTGCCAAATCGAGCAAGCCTTCGACGTAGGCGGCGTTGGCTGTGTTAAGGCTGGTGACTTTCTTTTTTTCCTCGTCCAGAGTCGTGTTGGCAGTGGTGAGATCGTTACGAACTTGATCGGCCGTGTTGGCCGTTGTCCGGTTGAGTTTGAGTGCGGATTCAATCTGCTCGTCAGTCGCGTCAGCGGCTAATCCGAGGAGTTGAATAAGTTTGTTCTTGTCCATGATGTTTTCGTTTTTTTGGGTTTCTGTGTTTTCTGCTGCCTCGGATGAGGCGAGATCGGTATTGGCGGTCCAGGCGGGAACGCCGGAAATGTTAGGAGCGGGCACGAGGCCAACGCTTTCGAGCAACTCGGGAAAGACTTGCGGAGGCGTGCCGGAAGCCGGCCAGTGCCACCAGAGCGAGCTGGGGAAGAGCGGACCTCTAGTGCGGGCGGTATCGCCTTTTGCATTCCAGGTGAGCTTGCCTTCGAGGCCGATTTCACCAGCGCGAAGATCAGAAATCTCCGCGAGGAGTTTTTCCTTGGGCCAACGCTTTTTGTCCGTTTCCGGATGGCCGTCCCAGACCGGTGCGGTGCTCTTAATTCCGAGACCGTGTGCGATATTTTTGAAGGTGCGCACCGCAATACCCGCAATCGAGTTCCAGGTCTTCACCACTTTGTCGGCTTGTTCGCGAGAGAAGACTTGAGTGTAACTCCCGTCTGGCGAGGGATGGTCGCCGTAGGGCGAGATCAACGCCCAATCGCCGCTGGCCACCGGCGTAAGGTCTGCAGCGTTCGGTGTGATCGCAGCGGAAAGCTGCATGCGCTCTGGGGCCGGATAGAGGTCGGCGGTGTTTGCGGTGCGGACTTGACTCAGGCCTGTTAGTGCCAGAAAGTTTCCTTGGGCAACCGCTCCCACCAAACGCTGAAAACGTATAGGCGTCTGGTGCGCAGGAATCGTGTGAATCGTAAACTTCATGGGTTTCATCGGTTGCTCTCTTTTTTTTCGTAGCCGGTCACGAGCCAGCGATTCGTGGGTTTGCCGTGGTAATCCTTGGCGAGGACTGCCTTGTGATCGCCGTATTCCAAAAAGACCCGGTTCTTGCCTTCCTGAATGGTTCCGTGGGCGATGACGGCAGGGATTTTCATGGCCACCGCTTCTCCATGTTTGGCCACGATGGGAGCGACGCCAGAACCGCCTTGGAAATCTTTCTCCGCGTCGCCCGCGTCTCCATGCCGGAAATCGATTGCGCCGAGAGTTGGATGATCCATCGCATTCAGCACGTCGGTTTTTTCTGAAATGGAAGCCCGCATCGCTCGTTCGCCTCGCGCTTGCTCGGTATATTGATTCCCGTGGAAGGGGTGACCTTCCGCCTCTCCGTTCGCCGTTCTTGCCCTTTGCAAAGCCGCCTGCACGGTTTCTAACAAACGGGCATTCGCAGTGGCTTTGGCGGCAGTCTCTGGAATTTCTGGTTGCGCTATAGAAGCACCGCCGAGCACGTCATCGCTGTCCTGGACTTCCTCCAGTTCCACGCCTAGGCGGTCGGCCACGCTGCTCGCCTTCACCTTTACGCCGCGATCTGCGAGGAACCCGGCGCTTTCGCGCAAATCCTGCGTGTTCTCCAGGTCCATGTCGGGCAATCCGAAATAGGCGAGCGGCTCCACGCCTTTCCCGAAACAGATCTCGATGACTTTGCGAGTGAGATATTCGTCGGCAGCTCCGGCGATGCGGCGGCAGCATCCGGCCTCCATTGTATCGGTCTCCCCGCCCTGGAGCGAGGCGCCGCGAGCTTCTCCGCCTTTGTCCGCACCGCGAGACTGCATCGTCATGTCGCCGCCGCGATACATCATCATCAGCTTGCGATCCTGCCGGTCGAGGAAGCGCTCGAAGATGTCCACGCTGGCGGTGCCGGTGGGACCGAGGACGGAGATCGGTGGCTTGTCGCTGATCTGCGCGTCGTAGATCACGATCCCCTGGTCGCCGTTAAAGTCCTCAATGAGTTGCCGCATTGCCTGACCTTGAGGCGTATCCTTGCCAGCCGTGGTCTGGCCGATGGGTTTGCCCTGGGCAAAGCGCTCGTTAAAGATCGTCCAGTCCTGGAAAGTGAGGCGCTTGAAAATCAGGCAGCCCGCTCCGGCAAACATCAGGCCGCGTCCCACCGTTACCATCCATTCGCCGTCCCAATTCATGTCCTGCCCGGTGATGCCTGAAGCGTTGCCCATTGGGAGAAAGCGCAGGGTGCCGGTGGTGTTTTCAAAATACCAAAGTGGCACGTATTCGAGCGTGGCCGTGATCACCGGAACCGGCGTCGAGCCTTCCACGTCGATCATTTTTCCAGGCTCTGGGTTCCAGATGATGTGCTGGACGGCGTAGTAGTAGCTGTCGGCCCGCATCATGTGCTTGAGCACCAGCTCCTTTCCGCCGCGTTCGTTTTTGTCGAAGGCGTCGGTGGCTTTGATGTGGTCCCAGAAATACTGCAGGCAGGCGGCGTGGCGGGCGGCTTCCTTTTCATCCGCGCCCTTCTTTTTGAAAACACCCCAATCTTTCGACGCGACGGATTCTTCGAGCTGCGGCTTGACCGTGACGAGAGTGTCATCTCGACGGCACATCGCGTCCCAGCAGACGGCGGCTGGCCCTAGAATGCCGACATCGAATTGATCGTGCCAGCGAGCCAGGTTCTCTGGATCGGCCAGACGCAGCGGGTTGAAGCGCATCCGACGCTGAGTCGCGATGGCTTCAGCGGTGAACAATGGCCCTTGGTTCGCCGAAGGAGCGGCGGAGGCGGTTTCGCTCATTGCGCCTCCTTATTGTTGCCTTTGCAAACCGCCGCAAACGCCTTGCAAAAGCCCTGGAGCCCCTCCGAACGGGGGTCGAACGCTGAAAAGCCGTTGGCGGGGCGATTTGGGCGATTCACAACATCCCTCCCAGATTCCTTGAAGTGCGGCTGCCGTGACCGCCCGCGATCCCCCGTTTATTTGGATTGACACTCACGCCGCCCGCCATTGCCGCTCCTGCGGCGGAAAGCGCATATTCTGCAGCGGCTCCACTGGAAAAGGTGTCTCCGTGTTTGCCGTCTGAGTCGGGCACGCATTCATAGCGACCAGCGTTCTTAGTGGTCATGCGCTGATCGTCTTTGAAGTAATCGCCGCCAGGCAGATCATAACGATTGTCGTTCACTGCTCCGCTGTAGATGTCTCCCAGGTAGGTCTTGAAGTTGACGGACTTATCGTAACCTTTCGGTTGGAGGGCTACGCTCTCCACAACCAGCTCAGTGGGAACGATGGAGCGCAGGATCTGCGATACACGTTCGGCGAAGTAGCGTTCATTTGTCGCCAGGACAACGAACCGACGGGCTGGACCGCCCATTGGCCGGGAGGCGATGGTGGCAAAAATCCCCTTGAGCCTTTCCTCGACAATAGCGGGGTTGCGCTCTTTCCAGAGAACGACCAGGCGCTGCTTGCGGTGCAAACCATTCGTCTCAGTAACGGTGACGCTGGAAGGGTTGCTCGTGGCGGCGGTCGTGGTCGCAGGATCGTAACCCACTCCGACATTTCCCTCGCCGAGCAGCGTGCGTAGCAGGGTCATCGCTTGTGAAAATTCCGCTTCGTTTTCGATGTAAACGAAGGCGCAACTGCGAGCGCCGCGCTCCTGGGCCGTCAACAAGGCAAAGAGGTCGATGGCAGCAGCCCCGCCTGCTTTGTGATTGAGGGCGTAGCTTTGATCCCAACCCGCGCGGATCTGTGGATGTTTGCGACATTCATCCAACGTCATGGGTTCGCCGGAATCGTCATAAAGACGGTGGCCGGTCGCGTAGGCATCCTGCAGCGCCACGCGATGGATGAGAATTCCATGCTGGCCGATGTAGAAATGCCCGCGTGGATTCGGAGGGAATTGCAAATCCTCGCTTTCCTCCGTCAGTTCGCGAGGCAGTGTGGTGGTGAACCAGGGATGCTTGTCGTTTGCGCCCAGGTTGGAGGCATAGACAATCTTCAGATCGGGCGTGTCGCGAACGATGGCATCGGTGGCGATGCGCATGGCCTCCTCAAAGCCCGGCTCGGTGAAGCCGCACTCGTCGCGCACTACCAAGGCTCTCCAGCCGCGAGCCGTCGCGGGATTTGGAGCGATGATCTGTAGGCGGGAATACGAGGTGTTATCGAAATACAACCGCAGTTCCATGTTGCTGCTCTTGTAAAGATCAGCAAAATCATCCGGACTGAGGCCGCTGCAGATTTTGTTAGTCGCGCTATTGGCTACCTGGAGATCCAGTCCGCGCTCTTCGGCGCTCGCACCGAAAACGTCTCGCACGGCAGCGGATTCGTTGAGAACTAACATCGCCTGCTCGACGCTGTTTAACGTAACGGAGACGAGTTCCTTTCCGATCAGCAATGAGGCGGATGCAGCGATGCACATCCGACCCGGTTCGCGGGACATTTCATCGAAACAGATACTGCCAAGGGTCGTGGATTTGCGACCGCGCCGCGTCCAGTAGAGCCCGATCTGGCGACGTTCGCGCACGGCGACCAGCGCGGCCTGCTCGTAAGGTCTGCGAGAGAAGCGTTTCATTTCGGCAGTTCGATCTCCCCGCTCGCCTGGAGTGCGTCGATGTCCGCAAAATATTCCTGTCGTAGTTGTGCGATCTTCTCCGCCTTCGGCACGTTCGACTCGGCGATGGACCTCACTTTCGCATCGTTCACCGCCGCGAGGATCTTCTCGCAGGCTTCGATCTCGAACTTCTCCCTGGCTAACGCTGCTGTGCCTTGCATCCGAGCTTCGGCCATTTTCCGCAACTCCAGTTTCGCCGACTCTAGCTCGGCTTTCATCGCCGCCGATTCCTTGGCGATTTTGAGATACTGCATCTCCCGCCATTCCTCGCCATTGCCCGCGTTCGCGGCCTTCATGGTGAAGACCAGGTCTCCCGCCTTTTCGATCTTCTCCAGGGGAACGTCCGGCAACTCGCGTGTCAGCATTTCCTGCACGTCCTGGGTGAAGTTGTTGATCGCCTGAAAATCCCGACGCATGCCCCACCAGCCAAAGAATTCCGAGACAACTCCAATGGAGACTTTGATGCCATCCGAGACGAGCTGCTCGCGAGCATGCTGATAGCCGCCCGAGCAATCCTCCGTTTTCGGTTCCAGGCACCAGGCGAAGACCATTTCGCCGAATTCCTCCGACTGCTCGGCGCGGGATTTCAGAATGGAGTTGGAGCGCGATTTCGCCATTCACAAGCCCTCCTTGGTGCGACCCCGCTCGGTTAGGAACCACTCGTCGCGCTCTTCGTCGTGATTGCGCGTGTATTCGATCCAGCCCTTGCTGTGGTTGAATTCGATGGCGATTCGCAGCTCGTCCGTGCGCAAGTCGTTGATCTCCGAAAAACGAGATTCGAGCACACGAGTGAGTGCCCCTTCGTCCAGACGGCGGTTGTGCGGCAGAGCCGACAGCACGGTCCTGATGAGCTTCCGAAGCGCTACAGGATCATTCATCGGTGTCCTCCGCCTCGTCGCTGCTAAGGATGTCTTGCATCCGTTTCCCGTCTCTTTCGCCTTTATCGCTCAGTCGGCTGGCCAGCACATGCAGGGCAATATCGTGCTTGTTCAGTTTCCGGTGGATCGGCTTCCGCGCCAAAGCCTGCCCCGTGTTGATTCCGCGAACCTCTTTTGTTAGGTCCGAAATGGACTGCTCCAACTTGTCGAACGATTTCTGGGTGGCGTAGGTTTGCGCGATGGGTGGCGATTCCCTCAGTCCGTCCAGGAAAGCTTTGCCTTGGTTCAGGATCACCATCACCGCCGCGCCCGCCACGATCCACTTGCCAAGGTCGGAGTTGCTGACCGTTTCCGTCTGCGCGAGAAACGCAGCCACTATCAAGTTATTGAGAAACATGGCTTAGATATTCCCTCCGGCTTTGGTGCCCTTGGGTGGGTTGATGCGAATCCAGCGGCGCACGTCTTGGAAGCGGCGCACTTTTTCGCAGACTTCCCAGCCTTCGCGGCTGCCCGCCGAATCCGTGTTGCCCTCGACGGCGTAGAAGGCGCGGGCTCCGGGATGAATCAGCGAAACGATGCCGCAGTGGCTGAAATTATAGACGACGATGTCGCCGACTTGCGGCCAGAGTTTGTCGGGGTCGAAGTTCGGATTTGCGGTCGAGAAAACCAGTGTGCCGGGAGCATTGGCGCGGCCCCATTCGATCAAGCCAAAGGCGGCGGCGGTGCGGGGCAGCTCGGCGTCCATGTCGCCCCCGCGCTCGATCCAGGTCTTGACGACGAAATCTACGAAGGCGGCGCACCAGGGATAGCTCTCATCCCGATTGCCGGGCGTGTAGTTGTCCGCCGCAAAAATTTCCTTGAGGAGCGGGCCGCGATTCGTGCCGCGTGGCTCTTCGTGACGGAACGTCTGCTCGCGGGCAATGTCGGCCAGCGCGGAGGCAGGCAGCGGAGGCTTAAGGTGGCTCATGCGGCCTCCTTATATTTGCGACCGGGGCCGCGACGCCGGGGGCCGGTCGGGGCGGTTGGAAGAAAAATAACGATGTTAGGAGTCCTCGCCTGCCGATGTTCCGGCACGTAGTTGGCCATATCCACGAGCCGGTAACGAAACGAGATCCCGCGCCGGGTGATCGGACAGACACCGCGATGAATCCGCAGGCCGCTGGGGAGCGCACGCGACTCGCGTGCTGCCTCGGGCGACTCGCCCGAGGTCACCGAAGGCGGGAGCCCCCCGGAACCCGCCTCCGGCTTATCCCGCAGGTCGGAAAGTTTTTCCAACACCACGGGAACGCCAGTTCCGCCGTCGCGGCTTCTTGGCTGGCGTTCCCCTTCTTGTGGCGGTCGCGATCCGCCCATCATTTCGTTCAGTGGTGTAGTAGGTAATGCGCCGGAGTGAGTGTCCGATTTGAAGCTGAGTTTGGCGCGAGACGCCGGGAGTTTGATCGACTTAGACATCGTAGTTGCTCTCGCCCTCCGGCTCGCCCCTGCGGGCAGTCTGCGACTGGCTGTCTCGCTCCGCTCGGCTCTCCCCGACGTCTTCGCTGCATTCATCACAGACCCACGAGCCATCCTCGGCCACGCAGGTAGCGATGTTTTCCCCGCAGCTCTCGCAAGGCGCGTTTTCCGCATTCGGCACGGTGCCCGCGTGTGGCCAGAAGCAGATCGCGATAATAATCACCACGACCACGACTAGAAATATCCAGGGAAACAGCATGACTTTGGGTCGTTTAGTTATTTCCCAAAACGCGAAGGCAGATGCACCAGCGTGGTCACCGTCTTGCCGTCGTAGCCTGCCGAGTAATCGACGCCGCGATAAGTGCCGCTCACGCCGCCGACAAAGCGCGGGCTGTTAGAAGCGCAGCCGGTGAACGAGGTTAGAACCAGCGCGAGGACAATCAACGGCGCGATCTGGCTGGCGGCCTTGGCGGCATCGATCTTGGCAAACTTCTTTTCCAGCCAGCTCCAAAGCAGAATGGCGAGCGTGAGGGCGATGCCGGAAAAAAGGTCGGCAAATTCATCGGCCTTGCTCGCCGCCAGCCAGCCGTGCGCGATCAAGGAACCGGCTACCAAAGTAAAGGCATGGCGCAAAAACGAAGTGGCAAATTGCCAGGCCAGAGAAGCGTTCGGGGCTTGTGCGGTTTGGGCGGCAGGTGTATCCATGCCGAAGACCTTTTCACAGTCAGTCTCGGAAACCTAACCACTCACGGCACTGGCGGTTTTCACGGGAGGCAAATTACATTGCCGACCGCGCTTCTAGCTATTCCCAGCGGTCTTTGGCCTTCGCCTCGGCCACGGTTTGCCACTGCATATTCCACCACGCGTCGAGTCCGCCGCTTCAGCGCCGTTACGTGGTCGATGATGTAGCCGGGCCGTCCGTGCGGGTAGCCGGTGAGTCGCATGAAGGTCCGCCGCTCTTTGGCGCTGCGCTTGTAGCGGCCCGATCTGGCCTCCAGCGGCGACGCTGCCAACAAGAGAACTGCCAGCCAGGTTAGTAAGCGCATGTTAGGAAAGGCTTTTGATCCTCCGCTTGATTGGCAACTTAGGATCGAGTCGAAGGGCTTCTCGGAGACACTCCAATTCATCATTTTGTCTCATGAGTTTTTTCTGCATGTTAGCCGCAAGCAGCCATGCTCTAGCTTTCCATTTTGGATAGCTATCGAAATGAGGAGTTGCCACCAGTTCATTGACCGCAGCAGCCAAGATTTCCCATCTCTCATCGCCGGGAACAATTATCGTGTATCCGTCTTGATATTCTGAAGTTTCTAGAAGCCGGAACACACGGTTTTTATCCACGGTCTCGGCTTGGACACGCTCACGGTCTTCTCTCGCTTTCTCGACTCTCTGCCTTTCTTTTTTTTTGAAAAAGGCCAGCCATTCTTCGCGTGGTGCATCCTTCGCGGGCTCGCCGGGAATTGGTGTGTTTAACCATTCTTGCAGATCGACCCACTTCTCATTTTGTTCACGCCGCAGCTTTTCAGCCCACTTGCGTATTTCATCACCACTCCTTGTAAATTGCTCAAAATCCGAAGCCAGTCTGCTTTGCTCCTTGATTTCCTCCCAAGACGCCACGCCGAGAGCCCATGTTTCACGATCTCCGACTGGCTTCAAATATACATAGCTCGTAAGCGAATACTGAGGATACGGATTGCCAAGTCCATCGGGGAAAGTTCCGCTTAGTTTTCCCCAAACTGGAGCTGACTTCATGGCGATCATTCGCCCGTCGTAAAAAACGCCGCCGCAGTTTTCCCAGCGGCGTGGCCACTCGTTTTCCCACAACGGCTCCAATTCCCAAGCTGGCCATTGTGAAAGGCCGTAATAATCGAAGCCAGCCCCATAAATGCCACGCCAGCGCTCGGTGCTTTCAGCAACGCGAATGGCATTTTGTTCTTCACCATAGTGTGAAATCCATGCCTTAGGATCGGTAAGGACCATAAACAAGGAATGTTGCCCGCAACAAATCTGGCTAAATTTTTTTAAGGAGACGGGCAAACGCCTCCTCCACCAAAGCCTGAATATCCTGCTTGGCTTTAAGCACTTCAGCCCGTGTTAGAGAGGGAGCTTCTTCTCGGAGAACAGAAAACGATTGGCTCTGGGATTGGCTTTGTCCCGTGAGCAGCGATTCCATCGGGACACCCAGAGTGCGTGCGACTTTCAGGAGAACATCACCTCTAGGAATGCTGTCTTTTGTCCAAGCGTGAACTGAGGCCTGGTTAACACCAGCAGCTTCCGCGAGCTGCTGCTGCGTCATTCCTTTGCTCTCCATGAGAGACCGCAGACTCTCAGAAAAAATGTGTTTTCCCATAATTTGTCGCTTGCAGGTTATTGGATTTCCTATATTGGTTATCCAATGATGCCCGCCACTAAGCAACCATACAACTGCAAAAACCCCCGTTTCCCAGGAATTTTGCGCGCTGCCCGTGAACTCGACGTGGACCGCACCCATCTCTACCGCGTGCTGCTCGGCCAACGTGTGAGCCACAGCCTCACCGCCCGTTATCACGCCTTTGTGAAAAGCCAGAAGGGAGCAGCCAAGTGAGAGAAGCTGAACTCGATCCTAAAGAAATCGCTAAACGATCCTTCGCAACAGTCGACTTTCGCGAGGCAAATCCGCTACTGACCCGTGCTCTTAAAGGCGGGCATAACGTCACCGTCTCGGGAATTTATATGTCCAAGAAAGAGGCGAGTTTTTGGCTGTGGTTTGCCTCACAACATAAAGCGAACATCACTATCTGTCCTACTCCGTTGACGGTGGAGGAATTCCTCGACTGCTGTGAGGCAAACGGGTGCAGGGGAACCATTAGTTTATGAAGAGCCTCGCGGAACTCATCGTTCTGGCTCACGCGGCCAGCCCCCGGAATGCCTACGTGCGCAACGTCCGCGTCTTCATCGCCGCGCTCGTGGCGGAGGTCGCTCGATGAGTGGTTTAAATATCAATCTCCTCGTCGCCAAGGTCTCGGGCAGGGGTCGAATTCTCTGGCTGGCGCTTCGTTACCCCGCCGAAGGCCTTTCCCTTTTGAGCGCGTGGCTTTCTCTTTGGGTTTACCGTTTTCGCAGACCGTTTGAGCGTCTGGCTTTCCGCTGCTTCCTTCTCCGCGTTCAGCTCGTTGGCGCGTATCAGGATTTTGTAATGCGTCGTTCGCTCCGCAAGTTGGTGGCGAAGGGATTCATTATCACTCCGGACATCAGCAATCTCCTTGGCCAGCTTTTCCACGAGGATCTGGATCTTCAGGATCAGGAGGCTCAGCGAGGGCGGAGAAACGCAGCGTTCCTTCGCTATATCGAGGAGCTTAAAAAGTTCGGCCACAGTCTGGGACATGGGCCGGAGTTTGCCGCACGGCTGGATGCGCTGGCAAGCCGGAAGGAGGCCGCTCGATGATCGCTCCCCTCATGGAAATGTTCCCCGTGACCTGCGCCCGATTGGGCGTGGTTTACCAGGGTGAATTTTACGGGGCGCTGCAATTCACCGACCGCGTGCCATTTAGTGCGGCTTACGGAGCCACCTTCTACGTGGCGAGCCCCTGCACCCCGGCCAGCATCGAGGCCGCGCTCATTGCCAAGCGCCTCGAATTTGCTGCCGCCACTCAGCTTTCAGGTTTCAGCTCTCAGGTTTCTCCCCGCTCCTGGGGCGATCCCCAGGGCGGCGACAGCGGCCACGACTACCAATCTTTTCGCTAAGGCCACTAACCATGCCCAAACCCGACAACACGGCTCAAATGGACTTCGACTGGCTGGTGCCTTACGGCAAGCTGCTCCTGCGTCCAGACGAAGTCCAGAAGTGTCTCGGGCGGGAACGGCAGCACATCTACGACCTCATCGGCGAAGGCAAACTGGAGGCCCACGGCGTCACAGATCGCGACAAGCAGCGCTACACCATCACTCGCCGCTCGGTCGTCCTGCGCCTGGCCGAGACCGCCCTCTACGACCCGAGCGTTTACATGACCCGCGTGGAAGCGCTGGTCGATGACCTCGACGCCGCGCAACTCCTGCGCCTCATCCAACGCGCCACCGAAGCCCGCAGCCGCAAAGCCCTCAAATCCTAACCAATTATGAAAAACACCCGCCTCCTAACCATCGGCCAAAACTATCTTGCCACCCGCGAACTCTGCCGCCGCATCGCCGATACCCGTCAGCGTGATGGCGTCGCCTCCCGGCTCGGCTTCCCTCGTGAACATAAGGTCACCATCGGTCGGGAAGTCATCTACTCCAACCTCGCCACCCGCCGCTAACATGGCCAAATCCGAAAAACTCCTCACCTGCCCCGATTGCGGGCAACCTAACTTTCTCGCTCGTGGCCTCAAAGCCCATCGCGGCACTAAGACGTGTCTGAAAAACGCGGAGGCTGGTTGGCAGGAAACAGATGCCGCTTTGGAAACCACTCCCGCCGTGGTTGCTGTTCGCGAAGTCACGCTCGCGGTGCTCGACAGCCTGCCTCCGATGCGCCGGGTCAAGCGGGGCGAGCCGGTCTCCATCGAGACGTTGGAGCAACAGATTAGCGACCTGCTTTCCGCCGACTTTGCCCGCGAACTCGCCTGGCGCAATGAGTCGATCTACGACCGCGTCGCCATCGGCCTCTGCCTGCTCAAAGGACGCGAGCTGCATCTCGATATTTCGGGGCGACCAAAAAAGTCCGGAAACGTTTCCGCACTTTCCAAGGCTGATAAAAAGAAGCAGGAGAAAGCTGAATTAGGCTTCTACAACTGGCTGGAAGAACGCTTCCCAAACTTCAACCGGCGCACGGCCACCAACTACATGAACGCCGCCCGGAACTGCGGCCTCACCAGCGACCACAGCCTGGAAGATGTCGATGCGCTGAAGACCGCGCAGGCGCTGCACGACAAAACCTCCAAAGACCTTTACCGCCTCGTCGACACGCTCAAGACGACGACGCCCGAAGATAACACGCCGCCGCCGGATCTGATTGCCGACTGGCAGCTCTCTTTTTTCGACGTGCTCGATACCACGCTGACGGTGCGTGACGACCTCACCCCAGAGCAATACGAGGCCACCCATACCCGGCTCCATGCCACCTTGGAAAAACTCACCGGCATGCGCTGGGTGATGACCAGCGACCCGGTCGAGGAAGAGGGCGAGCACGGCAGCATGTCTCAAGCCCCACAATGAGCGAACGCCTGACATCCGTGGCCTCCTGGAACCGCGCTCGTGCCCTCAAGCTGCACGAGCATTTCAAGGCGGCTGCATTGGCCGTGAAATCGGGCGGCAAAATCGGGCGTGAACTCAAGCGGATGCATAAGCTGGTCAATGGCCTGATGCTCTCCGATGGCCTGGGCGGGCAATGGCTTCTCACGATTGGCGAGTCGTCCCTTCGCCGGGAATGGGATTATTGGCACGCCGGAGGCCGCGAGGATCACGCATCGCCCGACCACGTCTGCAAACCCGAGGCGTTGCTCTGCAACTACAAGGCCGGCTGCAATGGAAACGACAAGTTGCCGCGCAAGCTGATTCAGGAATTTCACCGGCGCATGACGCTGGTGACCGGCGGCCGCGACAAGCATAAGAAATCGCCGATCAGCGCAGTTTTCCAATCGATCCAGAAAGATTACGAGGCCCGCCGCCCATTGCCTGGAGTGGACTACGATCAAGTGGCCATCGGCGCAGAACTTCCCTGGTGCTACCGCACATTTTGCAATCACAAACCCTCCCGTGCGGTTCGCGCCCTCGGCAACAACGGCGGCAGCGCCGGAAAAGGCGTCGGGGCTTATGTGAACATGAACTACTCGAGGCTCCGCAAATGCGAGTTGTTTACCCTGGACGACGTCCGGCTCGACATCGTCTGCATCGACGAGGCCACCGGCCAGGCTATCGAAGTGGTTCTCTACATCTTCATGGAAGTCGGCAGCCGGATGATTGTCGGCTACGTGCTCAAGCCCGCCGCCGCGATCAAGCAGGAGGATGTGGATGAGCTGGTGGCGCACATGCTCCAGGTGCCCGGCTTCGGCCTGGGAGTCGGCTATACGACTCATATTCTTTTCGAGCGCGGAGCCACGGCGTGCAGCGAGGCCGCGCAGTCGCTGTTGGAGGGGCTCACCAATGGCAACCTGAAGGTGCATCGCACCGGCATGGTCGGTGGCATCAAGTGGGTCGGGGGTCCTCGCGACAAAGCGCGTGGCAATGCCTGCGGCAAGGCAGTCATCGAGAGCTTCAACCGCTGGCTGCACTACGCGTTGCTGCATCTGCCCGGTCAGCGCGGCAACAAGTTTGAAAACCAGCCCCAGAGCCTGGGCGACATGGGCAAGGGCAATTTCTTCGAGAGGCCGAAGGCAGGCAAGGGGCGCGAATACAACGGCACGCTTATCGACCAGGCCGAGCAGCTCGCCCAATTCGAGATCGCGTCCGGTCGCCGCTGTAAATTGAAGCTCCCGATGTTGCGCTTGTTCGAGTTGAACGAGCAGGTGCGCGAAGCCATTAAGCGCCACAACACCGAGGCGGGCCACGAGTATCGTGGCCACGGAAAATTCTTCCAGGAAGAGACCGCTCCGGGCGTTTGGACAGATACGGACATCGCCGCACCTGCTGCCAGATCGGCAACGGCTCACACGATAGATTTTTCAGTGGAGGTGGCGGAATTGGCAGACGCAACCGATACGGACGCCGCGACGGACCGGGTAGATCACCGGGAGACAGCAGGCATGCGGGTTCAAGTCCCGTCCTCCACGCCTAAAGTTTACAAGCTGAAGGAGTCTGGCGCAGCACCCCTCGCTCCCCAGCAGCGCAACGGCATCTACTTCGGGCTGTGGAAGGAAGTCGAGAGCTTGAAGCTGGGCATCGACCGTTTTGCGCTGACGAGCCGCACTCTGGGCTGCGTCCCAAAGGTTGCGGAAATGACCGATGCCCAATTCCGCAAAATCACCTCCGTTTTCGCCGCCATCGTCCGCGATGCCAATCCTCCCACGCTTCCTAACCTATGACCCTAACATCCGCCCGAGCCTGTCACCCGATTCCATTGCCACCCGAAGACGATGCCCCGGCTCCTAATATTAAGGTGGCCACCCGCCTTCGCGCCGTTGGCAACGATCCCCAGCGCGAATATGCCAATCGGCCCGGCGAAGTGCACCCATTGGCGAACAACGTGGCAGCGCTGATTCTTTTCCGCAAAGGTTGGACGAAGATCGAGCGCAACGAAATCAAAGTCACCCTCGAAGGCGAGCCGCTTACTTTTGCCTCGCGCCACTCCATGACCATCGCCACGCTCAATGGCACCGGCCAGCGCGTGCTCTGGGCGCTCAACAGGCGCGATCCGCAGTTCCTGCATCTACTCACCGCCGACGGCGCTTACATCGAAAGCATTCCGGCCAAGGGCGAGGCCGAATGGTTTAGCCAGGATGCCACTAGCCAGGAAGCGATTGCCGATGTGCAGGCGCAAACCCAGCGCGATCTGCGCCGCGTAAGAGACCTGCACCAGCCCGACGAACTCGCCGCCGCTGCTGATGCCCGGCAGAACGCCGCCACGATTCACCGTCTCGTCCAGACCTTCCCACTCGCCAGCACCACCGAGCCTGCTTCCTTCGAGAAGGCCGACCGCATGGAGTCGGCCATCGGCGAGACAGATCGCCTCCGCAAAAAGGTGAAGTCCATCAATCCCACGGAAGTCGCCCGGCTCGATACCGAACGCATTCTCGCACAGAGAAAATCCCAGCCTGCGCCCGACGAGAGCTGGATCTAACCAAAACCAAAAGCACCCCAACTCATGAAAGAAACCATCACCGAGGAACAGCCTCCCGAACTCCAGCCGATGCCGGACATTATCGCCAAGCTCATCGCCGAGCAGGGCGACCGCTCCGACAGCGTCTTCTGCCGCGAATACAATTTCGGCTACGCCGACACCACCTGGAGCCGCGTGCGGCGCTGGGTGGATGCCGAGTCCGTTCTCACCCGCGACATCACCAAGAAAGGCGAGAACAAAGAAGTCATCGTGCTGCACCGCAAAGGCGAGCGC
This sequence comes from Chthoniobacterales bacterium, assembly GCA_039930045.1. NCBI lineage: Bacteria > Pseudomonadati > Verrucomicrobiota > Spartobacteria > Chthoniobacterales > Chthoniobacterales bacterium. Next base: position 197,736 of record JBDSQB010000010.1, read on the forward strand.
AACCCGAACTACGGCCAGCTTTTTTACCAGGGCAGCATTAGCGAAGTGCTGAATGAATGCGAGAGCATGTATCGCCGCATCCAGGAGCGCAAAGCGCTGGCCTCGAAGGTTCGCCAGGGAACGGTGTTCATCACCTTCCCTCACTTCCAGACCTTGCTGGATCGCGTCACCATCCTTCACGGCAGCGAGACGCAAAACCGGCTGCTGGTGTATCTCGCCGATTCGGGCGGCGGCAAGACAGCTTTCCTGCGCGAGGCCGCAGCCCGCACCGGCGGACTCTTTATCGAGGCGCGGGAATCCTGGCGGGATAGTTATTTTTCGGCCTGCGTGGATCTGTGCCGAGCCACGGGCATCACGGAAAACCTGCCCAGCAGCGGCGCGGCGGAAAAGGCGTTGATCGAGATTTTGAAGGTTCGCAAAACGGTCCTTCTCATCGACGAGGGCGAGTATTTCGGGCCGAAATCGATCAACCTCATCAAGCTGATCCTGAACCAGACGCCGACCGTCGTCATCATCTGCGCCATCCCGGAATTGTGGAACCGCATCAAGCGCATTGCCTGGATGGAGAGCCTGCAAATCGTCCGGCGCACCGACCACGTCGAGACGCTCACGAAGATCCACCCCGCAGACGTGCAGAAGTTTATGGACCAGCGCGAGTTGAATCTGAATGGCAGCAGCGAAGCGAGCTGCAAGCTCATTGCCCGGCACGCCAATGAGTTTGGCCGCTACGACCTCATCACCCGCGTGGCAGATCGCCTCGGCATGGAGGAACCGCAGCACCTCAGCGACGTGGAAAGCACCGTGCTGCAAGTCAAGGCCATGATGGGATTCACCGTTAGATAGCCATGAACCCGCCGCTATTATTCCCGGAGTCCGTTGGCAAGGAAAAGAAGCTCAAGAAAGGCGAGCGCCGGGCTTCTGAGCCGGTCCTCGTGATCAGCCTTTATCGGCGGCGGCTCTCTGCCATCTATCAGGCACGAGTGCGCTTCAAAGAGGATCTGCTGCGGATCTCCACGCGCACGCGCAACAAGACCGCTGCTCAGGAGTTTGCCCGCCTTCTCTATCGCCAGTGCGAGCGCGATATCGCCGCCAATAAGGGCGTCCTCCGCAAACCTCAACCACCGGAACCCCACACCGGCGAAAGCCGCTAACATCATGGACAAGTATTACCTCGATCTCGTTCTCAATAGCGGCCAGCTCATCCGCGTGGAAGCCCCTGCCACCATTCAAGACGAAGTTTATAGATCCGTCGAAAACTCTCTGAAGCTTCGGGAGTGGTGGTCGCCGCAGATGTTTAACGACTGCACCGCCGAGTTCCTCGGCATGACGCTGCACCGCGTGAACATGGGCGAGGTCATCGGCACACTTTAATTCTAACAACCAACTCCTAACATTTATGCAAAACCTCGAAAACTACAAAGCCGACAGCCAGGGACGACTTGTCCCATTGGCCTCCATCAAACCCATCGACCTCGAACGCGACGATCTCATTTCCAAGCTGGTGCAGGAAGCGAAGGCCGCGCGCGATGTCCTCCGTAAACTGCGCGACCTGGCCAATGCCGACATCCAGGCGTTTGCCGAGATTTCCGCCGAAAAGTATGGCCTCAAAAAGCTCGGCGGCATCAAGGGCAACCTCACGCTGATGTCCTTCGACGGACGCTACAAGGTGCAACGCGCCATTGCCGATGTGCTGGTCTTCGACGAACGCCTGCAAGCCGCCAAGCAGCTCATCGACGAATGCCTCACCCTCTGGAGCCAAGACAGCGGCAAGGAGATCCGCACCATCGTCGCCAGCGCCTTCCAGGTGGATAAACAGGGGAACATCAGCACCGGGCGCGTCCTCAGCCTGCGTCGGCATAACTTCGATCATCCCAAGTGGGTGGCGGCGATGGAAGCCATCAGCGACAGCCTGAACGTCGCCACCAGCCGCAGCTACATCCGCTTCTACGAGCGTGATGAAAAAAGCGGCGAATACCTCCCCATCAACCTCGATCTGGCGAACGCCTAACTTATGGGAAACGTGAAGCTCACTCCCGAAGTCACTGCTATTTTGCGGGCTTCGACGATCTCCGGGAATCTGCTTTTTCTGCCATCTGGCCAGCTCGACAGGAAAATGTATGAGGCCGTCAACAAGGCCATTGTTATGGCGGGTGGCAAGTGGATGACGAACAAAAAGGCGCACGTTTTTGACGGTGATCCGCTGGTAAAACTCGGCATCGCCTTGGAAACGGGAGTCGTCGTGGATGAAAAAAACGAACGGCAGGCGTTCTACACGCTTCGTGCCTTGGCGATGCAGATCGCGCAGATGGCTATGGTCGCGGGCGAGATGGTGTTGGAACCCTCCGCAGGCGGCGGCGCACTGGCTGATGCGTGCATGGAGATGGGGGCCAAGGATGTGCTTTGCATAGAGATTCACGGGCCATCAGCCGAGGCGTTGAAAGCCCGTTACAAGGTCCGAATGTCTGATTTCCTCTCCTGTTTTCCAGTGAATCCATCCGAGCGATTCACTCGCATCGTAATGAACCCGCCGTTCACGAGGAATCAGGACATCGCTCATGTCGAGCACGCGCTGAAGGTTTGGTTAGCACCCGGCGGCGTGCTGGTTTCCGTGATGGCTCCTAACACTAGCCGCGCGCGTTTTCAGAAGCTAATCGCCAATATAAAACACGAGATTGAAGAGGTGGAGTGCGGCGCATTCAAGGAATCTGGCACAGACATTTCCACCATCATCTTGAGAGTGATCGCCTAACATGAACCCGCTCAGTCCTGCCACCATTGACCGCGCCATCGGAGCCTTGTATGTCCGGATCGTCAACCATGACATGGCGCTGGAGCGTCCCTCCGAGCCCGACACGGAAAGAGTGCGGGAGAAGATTCGGATCGCAAAGGAAGCTGACGAAAAAGCGCTCAACGAGCTGATCGCCTACAACAGATCGCTATGAGGATCGTTGCCACGCCACCCGAGACGATGCGCGAGGAGGATTACCTCGCGCTGCGTGAGCTGGCGGCGCATGGCTGGGCCTTTGAGTTTGATATTTTTTCGCCGCTGACGCTCGACGAATATGCCCAGGACCGGAGTTGGCATCCGGGCTCGCTTTGCCGCAAGCTGAACGATCCGGCCTGCCCGTGGTTTGAGGATCTGCGGGGCGACTCGGGCCGTCTCCGCCAGTTGCGGCCCAATCCCGAGCTGAACGCCTTTATTCCGAGAAAGGAGAGGGCATGAAAACCACGCTGGGGCACAAAAAAAGCCTCCGAATCGGAGGCTCTTCCATAAAGGTTTCTTTACCGGACCAGCACAAAGAAAAAGCCGCGTTGTTGGAAGACGGTGGCGCTGTTCTTGATGTGCCGAACAAAGCGAACCGTGCGACCGTCGCCGCTCCGTTCTGCGGTGCAAAATCGGCGGGGACTCAGGCGGGAAATCTCCACCGAGCCGCCCGGCGCGAGGGCATTGATTTTATCGGACAGGGTCAGGGTGCGAGCGGGTGTTTGCATGGCGACACACACGCTCTGGTTCCGGCGAAAGCGAGTGGTGATTGCAGATATTTTTGAGGTATGAAGGCCACTCTGACAATGACAGAAGTCGCCCACTACCGGACGCCACTTTCGCCGGTGCGCCGGAAGTATTTTCTGGAGCTGAATCGAGTCTGCAAGGCGAAGGGTTGGAAGGCCAGCGACGCGGTGCGCCACGCCATTACCCGGCAGGCGCTGGGGCGCGATCTGAGTTCCAGTGAATTCAAGCCGTCGCATTGGGACCGCATTTTCGCGACGATGGCGCTGCTGGCCGATTCCACGGATCTGGATGCCGCGATCCTGGCAGCGGCATTGGAGAATCACGACGCCGCGCAGGCTGCGCACGTGCCCGAGGTAAAACCCGGCAAACGCAACCCGAACCGTCGCCATGCCAGCGAATACGAGAAGCTCACCGAGGCCGATGAGCCCGGCGAACGCAAGCGGCTCCTCTGGTTTATCAACCGCCTGTTCCAGCCCGCGTATATCGAATCCATCGCCCGCGATCTTTACGACGATGTGGTGTGGGAGGAATTGCCGATTCCCAAGCTGCTGAACCTCCAGCACACCCTGCGCAACCGCCTCTCGAAGTGGCTAACGACGGCCAAGCACCGACCCTACACCTACAATCTGCCCGATGCGCCTGTGGCTGTTCGATCCGTCACGGGAATGCCGACGAATGAAGCCTACATTACTGCGCTTCTGGAGCGCGGAACGCCAGTCAATCTCTGGCTCGAAAAAGCAGCGGAAAGTGTGGGCCCGCAAAACACAGAAACCGAGGCTGACAGACACGTGTCTGGTGAAGCGGGAGGGCCGTTTTGAAAATCACTTTCGCAAGGCCAGCAGATTTGCCAGACCGTGGCGGCTGTGAGCCTAATTGCGGACATTCGGAACAGGAGCACGTCGCCTTCGACATGGGCGTCCGTGATGGCGAAGAGGGCACCACTATTCCACCAGTGGAAACCTGCGAGGCTGACGCTGATTCGCTGCTCTTGAGAGAAGCCTGGCTGACGGGTTATTCGGTAGGAACTCAGAATGCAAAGCGCCAGGGAAAAGGAGAGTCGCTTTGAAGCTGACGGACATCGCCAATCTGACGGGGAATGATCTCTGGAAAGGCATTCGCGGTTGCCGCACGCATCGGCAGCTCGACTACCTGGCCACGCGCTTTAGCCATGACCAGGCAACGCTGGATTTTATCGAATCGCGCCGGTCGGAGATCCGGGCCGAATTGTCCCAGGCAGCGCAGATCACTTTGAACATCGACGCCATCGTCGCCTACGCGACCGGCTGCACCCGTTTGGAAGCCAATGCCGCCCTGAATGATTTGCAGTGGATGGCCGAGGCGAGGAGGGAAGGATGATCCAGATCTGGGTGGAGGACATCGACATGACGGTGCGCAAGTTGCCCGCCGAGGAGTATCGCGTGGAGGGCGATCCCGACGAGAGCGTGATCGAGATCGATCTGGAAGACATGCTCCTCACCATGCCCGAGGAATTGGCCGAGAAGCTCTACGAGTCGCTCGCCATTTACTTTGCCGAGTCATGAGTTACCAAGCCGAGTTTGAATGGGATGCGGAGCCGCTCGACGAAGTGGAGCCGGTGCAGCAGGAATGCACCGCCTCGGAAACGATCCTGCAACGCATTAAAAAGCTGCTCCGGCTCTCCCAGGATCAAGCCGCCACTCCCGCCGAAGCCGAACGCGCTGCGGCTCTCGCTTTCGATCTGGCGGAGAGGCATCATGTCGATGTCGCCGCGCTCAACCTGGACGATCAGGGCGAGCCGTTGACAGGTGAGCATTTCAAGTGCGGCCGGGCAGATCGTTTCACCCGTGCGATCTGCGGAATCGTGGTCCGTTTTTTCCATGTGGAGCAGTGTTTCTCGGAGGCGAGCGTGTTGTTTGTCGGGCGCGAAACGGATGTGCAAATCGCCGGATATGTCTTTGATTTCCTGCGCCGCGCCGGACGCGCTGCCGCCCGCGACTATGACGTTGCTGAGAAGCGCCAGCGCCGGAAGGTGACGACGCTGAAAAGGAACAACTTCCTGGCTGGATTTGCCTGGGGCGTGAGGGCGCAACTCATGGAGTCGCGGGAGCATTTTCAACTGACCGCTTCGCAAACGGGTTTGGTGCTTCGGGAAGAAAAAGCCCGCCAGGAAAAGCTGAGTGTGCTGGTGCCCGAAATGCAGCAGATAAAAGCAAAGCCTCTGCGCAAGGTCCAGAGCGCCGCCAGCCGTGGTTTTATCTCAGGAATGGAGACACAAATCCACCGACCGCTGGGAGGGCGCGATCTGCTTCGATTGAAATGAGCGAGCAGCAGCTCTCATTCGACGACTATGTGCGCCCGGCTGGAGAGTTGGAAACGCGCAAGGCGGCGCTGCTCAACCGCCTCCGAGGCCACGGCTGGGTGACCTCGCGGCAACTGAAGGAGGAAGGATTTAGCGACCGCGATCTGCGCGAGATTGTGGAGAATGATTTCGACTTCGACATTTTCAGCCATCCGGGTTCGCCGGGTTACAAGTATTTCGGAGAGGTGACGCTGGAGGAATTTAACAAATGCCACAGCCTCAAGTCGCAGGCCGACAAGATGACCCATCGTTACACGGGTTATTATTGCCGCTTTCACCGGGGGCGGGTGTCATGAGGCGGGGAAGTGACACGCGGGGCAACACGTATTCGCTCGGATACGTCGGCGGGCAGCGGGCCGTTTTTAGCCGAACAACAGCTTGTGTAGTCGGTGTATGGATCGCGTTTTTGCTTTCTGGGTTTGCGGGTGTTTGCGGACATCGTGCTGGGCTGCATTTCACACCATATTGTCCGGACCAAGCGAAATCCGCGACCGGTCGGAAAATAGCAAGATTGCTGCGCGCAGCAGGGAGATTGCCAGTCGGTATAAGGGTTGCATTTCTGATTCATATCCCCGGCGATGCGGCACTGATCCGCTACGTCGAGTTTTTTAGTGGGCTTTTGCATACCAGAAAACATGGCGTTAAACGCACGGACATCACGCTGCCGTGGAAACGGTGGAAACGGCAGGGGTCCCTATGAGCACTCCCATCGACAAATCCGCCGATCTGTCTGGCCGCATTTTAGCCAGGCTGAAGGCGCGATTTTATGCAGGACATGAGAAGCTGTATTTTCAGGAGCTGGCCATGCTTCAGCAGGCGATCTCGTTGCCCGCTGTCTATCTGGAGGAGCGCAGTCGCGCTTTGCCAGCCGAGAGGCTGGAGTCCATTTTGCTGACGGTGATTCGCGGCATTGTGGAGAATGCCCGCCCGGAGGATATCCACAGTTTTGGACGTTACTTTTTGAAGGCCGTGCAGACGCACATGAACCATCACGGCGAGGAATATCTGGCTGCCGCGAAGTCGTATCAAAGCGTGCTGGAACATCAGCTCATGGGCTTGCGCAAGGTCGGTGAAAAGGCGTTGCCCTTCGACAAGACCTGCGAGTCGCTCGCCGCTGCTCACAAGGTGCTGACGCAAAAATCTGGCCGGAAAAAGGCGCAGAAAACGCAATGCCACCAGATCGATCTTCTATGAATCCGGTATGCGTCGAGTCGCAACATTCATGGGTTGAAGAGTCGGGATCGAATCGATCTGGGCTTGGCCATTTCGCGCACGCGGCTGCAACGAAATCAGACGGTGTCGTTGGCCAGCCTCGCGGCCTATTGCGACTGCCATCCCTCGACCATTCTGCGCATCGAGCGCCGTGCCCTGGCGAAGGTCAGAAAAGCAATGGAAGCCGAGTGGCGTGCCATGCTTTGAGGATGAAACGCATTTTACCCGTTCTCCGCTGGCCCGGTGGCAAAAGCCGCCACCTCAAAACGCTCCTGCCCATGATCCTGCCGCACGAGACCTATGTGGAGGTGTTTGCCGGTGGCCTCGCTGTTCTCCTGGCTAAAGAGAAGTCGAGCCGCGAGGTGATCAATGACACGAATGAGGATCTGGTGTGTTTCTACCGCAACGCCCGTTTCCATCTGCCTGCGCTCCTGGATGAGCTGGATGGATTGAATGCCAGGGCGGAGTTTGATCGCGCTCGCGACTCGTTGCCTGCCACGGAGATCCAGCGTGCGGCCCGGTGGTTTCTCCTGAATGCGATGTCCTGGGGTGGCAAAGGGGAAAATTTCGGCCTCGGGAGCGCTGCTGTGTCGCGCCAGGGGAAGCTGGATCGGATCAAGGCTCTCAGCGCCCGTCTCGACCGGGTTGTCGTGGAAAAGCTCGACTATCGGAAATGCCTCAAGGCCTACGACCGGGTGAACACGTTTTTCTTTATCGATCCGCCGTATTTGAACTGCGATCCGGGCGCGTATGAAGGCTGGAACGTGGAGCAGATGCAGGAGCTGGCAGCGGCGATTCTGAAGCTGAAGGGCCAGTGGGTATTGACGGTCGATGACAGCCCGGAGAACCGGGAGATCTTCACGGAGCACGAGCTGCTGGGCACGGTGATCCGCAACCAGCTCAACAACTGCCGCAAGGGAGAGGTGAAGGAAATGCGCGAGCTGATCATTCGTCCGCTTCGGAGGCCGGAAGCATGACGCCGTCTGCACCACGTTTGATGAGCAGCCGTCTCGCCGCGCCGATGACCATGACGCGCTCCTTGCCATCACCAGGCACGCTGGCTATGTGTGGACGCAGATCGATGACCTGCCCTTTAATGTTTACCTTTTTAGACAGACCGATGCTCGCCAGCCACTCGGCTGCGGTCATGCGGGCGTTCTGCCAACTCAGGTCATGTCAGTGCGGATCATCGCAGAAAAAAGGGTGTGCAGGCGCGATTCTGCATGGCTGCAAGCGGCTTGCAAGAACTCTGAGCCACAGCCGCGATTCGTTCTCATACCTATTTCATTTGGCCGTTTCTGGCCTTTTTTGTCTCAAACCGGCGATTCGCGATTCTGTCCTTCGTAAGTCACTGATATTCGGCTTGTTCCGGGCTATTCCGGCCTGCTTCGGCGATTCTTAAATCCCTCTGCGGGGAACAGTCAGGAGAGTCTTTTCGCGTGAGTGATCATTAAAAACCTTTTTAAGCCTTGTTTTTGGGTTCAACGCGCCAATAGACTTCGCTCCCGTCCATCATTCACCCGCAACCACCACCTCAAAATCCACATCACTATGAACGACCGAGAAACCGCCCGTTACGACATGTTTGGCCGCGTGACCACCTTTGGCACCGACAACTCCGCCGACTTTGCCCCCGGCAGCAACGCCCTGGGCCATTTCGCCAACCTCACCCGCATCATCGCCGAACTCGACCTCGCCAAAGCCGGGCAACTCGGCGGCGGAGTCACCGCCAAATCCGTCCTCATCGACGCCCTGCGGCTCGACGTGCAAAACATCCGCCGCACCGCCGTCGCCATGGATCAGGATGCACCCGGCCTCGCCGACCAATTTCCCGCCGTGGCCTCGCCCTCCCAGGCCGACCTCATCACCACCGCCGACGCCTACCTCGCCCTGCTCGCGCCCGCGCCGAACGACACCCCCGCGCAACTCGCCGCCAAGACCGCCCTCGCCGCCCGCTTCATCGCCAACGAACTCCCCGCCGACTTCGTGCAAGACCTCGTGGACGACCGCAAAGCCATCGACGGAGCGAAAGACGACGTCGAGAGCGTGGACAACGACGGAGTGGAAAACACCAGCGCCGTGGGTCGCCTCATCAAAGCGGGCATGAAAGAGGTCAACTACCTCGACGCCATCATGCACAACAAATACAGCCGCAACGCCGACAAACTCCGCGCCTGGCTAAGCGCCAGTCACATCGAACGCACCGCACGGAAGAAAAAAGAAGACATCGGAAATCCCACGGGCGGCACCGGCACTCCCAATAGCTAAGGGTTTCCCACTGATCTACCCAAGCGGAAAGTAATCTCTCCCACTTACCCACCATTATGCCGATTGATTTCAGTAACATCCCAATCGGTAGTAAGTGGGATCGGCCAACTCTGGCAAAATTGTGGGGATACAAAACTTTCAATGCCATCGCCCGAGGTGTAATTACACCGGCGAAGCAGAACGTCATCATTCTGTATGTAACCATCGTGAAGCAGGAAGGATCAGTGCAATATGCCGACCAGTTAGATGGAAAAAAACTATTTTGGGAAGGCGAGGACAAAAACGGCAGCGACGACAGAATCAAGAACGCGGCAGCAAACGGAGACAGAATTCACCTTTTTCACCGTGAGCGACATCACTCGCCATTCGAATATATGGGAACAATGAACTTGGTTTTCTGTGAGAACGTTACAGGTAAGCCCAGTAAATTTGAGTTTCGTTTACACTGATAGGTTCGCATCTAGCACGCTGGCTCCATGAATTCGCGAGATAAGAATCTCTTAATCATTTGGGAGCAGAAAAAAATTCCTATTGTTTACCGCCAAGGCGGTGCCAAACCATTGCTGATCCGCCTGCCTTTTGCCCGTGACAATCGTGCTTGGTTAAAAGAAAGACCTCGTCAAAAGGAGCCGCAATTTTTGGAGAACTACAAGTGCTGGGAAATACCGAAAAGTCGTTTCGAGGAAATCGTAGAAAAATCGATTCTCCGCTACAAACAAGTTTATGTCATTCAACCTTATAGAAAGCACGAGGTTTGTGCGCCAAGTTGTATGAATGCTTCTGGTTTCGAATGCGAATGCTCGTGTTTGGGAGCTAACCATGGTCGAGGCAATCAAGGTAACTGGTTTGAAATAGCCGAGACTTTATCCGTCAGGTGGAGTGAGCGAGAATACGCATGCAGGCTAATTACCCAAAAAAGCGACAGTATGATTCAATAACTCTACAACTGTGTCTCGAGTATGCCTCGCCATGATTACAACTGGTTAGAGAGAATCAATCGTTATCAACCAACTGACCCCGCTCTCCCGTGGTCATGGCTTTCAAAAACCGATATAGTTCAAAGAATCCTTTTCCAATGGAACTCACTGTTGCAAACACCAAACATTGCAGAGCGTAAACTTACTGAATTTCTAAAACGAAATGCCGGGCTCTTCTTTCATTTTGAAAATCAATATCCCTTTGCTCTAAGCGAAATACGTTTGGGATCGCATTATGCGATTGATTTTGCGCTAGCTGATGATCGTTGGAGTGATGGCACGTTGTGGTCACTAATTGAAATTGAGTTACCTTCAACTCCACCTTTCAATAAAGATGGCTCAAAGAGCATGCGCCTGAGCCGTTCGCTAGATCAAATCGAACACTGGCGGAGTTGGCTAAAAAGATGTTGCCGAATGACCCAGGAACTTTTCCCATGCAGTAGATGGAATCCTGAGGCATACCTCAAATTTATTATTGTCATCGGGACTCGAGAAAATTCATCGAAGTGGATAGAGAGACGAAATGAGCTTTCCAAGGACTACGGTGTTGAAATCAGGAGCTTCGACTGGTTAACCGATTGTTTGAAACGCGGAACCAAATGGATAAATGATACAAGTCATTGGGAAGCTCATGACCAGGGCCCATTTGCACCTATGGTTGCAAACGCTTTAGGAAATCCATTGTATGAGGCTTTTACACATGTTGAATGGAAAGAAACCATTCGGGAGTGCTGCAACTGTGATCGTATCATGGATCTGAATGCTGACGTGATTTTGAAGCATCGGCACAATAGTGAGGTCTTCAAAGAATTTTCAGAATTTTGCCAAGCTAGGACCGAGGAATATGCCATTTGGAAATACAAACTAATATCCAATTCACTCTCTGATTCGAAGGATCTCCGTTTTTTATAATCGCTCTTAACATGTGCAACTAGCGGTACGCCAAATGAGCGAGCAGGAACACTTGGGACACATGGTTTCCGAGCCTACTGGAGAATCTGCGGATGACCAGACAGGGTGCGGTCTTATTCCAGGACCATGTGATAGTGCAGGTCGGCACGAGCTTTGCGATCTCCGCGGCAGCGTGGTCGGCTGCAATACCAACGCCGCCAACCTGGGCCGCTCTTCAAGGACATCGTCGCGCTGCATCTGGGACATGTCGGTGTGAAGATGTTCACCTCTTCCTCAAATTGTTTAACCCACTGATTGACCCGAAAGAGGTTTTCGCCGGGTCGAGTGACCTCACCGATCAACCGCAGCAACTGAGTGCGGTTGATCATCTCGATATCTTTACCTTCGGCAAACTGGAGTCCGGGCTTGGTGTATTCGCCACTCGTAATGAAAATGGCGCGGGTGCTGCGTTCTGCCATGTGGACTCCGAAGAGTTCGCGGATTTCTTCCACTTTCACGGGGTCCTTTCGATGTTTGCATTGCACTAACACTTTCTCGCTTCCGCGCGTGAGAGTGACATCGATTCCGCCATCCGGACCCAGGCCACCGCTGATGGCAACCTCCCATCCCTGACGCTGATAGATGAGCCCAATGAGGAGTTCGAATTGTTCCCAAGTTAGGGAATCCAGCGTGAGTTTCTCGTTGAAGGAACTCGGCTCCGGAACATTCGCGGGTAACGGTGGCGGTAATGATGAGACTTTTTGCTGCCGGCCCCACTTTCCTTTTGTGAACGCCGCGACGAGAAGCGCTGCGATAGCTAGGAATATGGCGATTCCGTTGGGTCTGGAGCTACTGGGTTGATTCGAAGTGCGAACAGGTGTTGTCGCATAGGGAGTCGAGAGAGGTGTTTTCCTCTCTTCTGGAGCGGCGTGAGAGGGATAGCTAGTAACAGAACGAGCTAATGGGGCTGGTGTGGTTGAAGGAAGAGCGGAGTTAGGCTTGTATCTGCCACCGGAGAACCGAAGCACACGAGGAAACTTCGGATCGTAAACGGCCATCGCGTAGTCGGACCGCATCCAGTTCCTGACTTTCATGCCAGCGAAACCGATCTGCTTCCATGTTTCTCCTGTGCTTTGGATTTTCAGGAGTTGCTGGATGTCCGTTTCGGTGAGCGGATCGAGCTTGGCATAGGTAATGGAAGCAATTTTTTCGTTCGTAAATTGCACGTCGATGATCCACGAGTCCCTCCGGTATTGAGCCGAGTGCGTGGAATGATCTTCCGTGAGCGGCTGACCTGAAGTGGCGACTAGCTCGTTCATGGATTGTCCTAGCTGAATGGCTTGCGAGGCCGAAATACTCGCCAAGAGCGCGCAAGTTAGAAGGACGTGTTTCAAAAGAAACTAAGGTTGAAGCGTTTCCGGCCAGACAAAGTAGGGGCCGAACTTCTGACTCATCTTAAATTCGCCGCCAGCTTGTTTGCCTTTTTCGGTGAGGTAGTCTTTGCCTTCGCGTTTCTCGAGGATGCCGCCATTGGTGAGTTTTTCGAGTAGTTCACCGGTTTTAAGCCCGAGCTTCGCAGCCAGTTTGGAGGTGCTGAGTTTGTTGTTTTTGTCGCCCGCATCTGCCGAGGGCGAGGCGCTGGAGGTGGAAGGTTCATCTTCCTGATCGCGGCTGACTTTTTCCAAGGTGATGCGGATCTCGTCGCTAATGCGGATGATGCGCTGGGCTTCGTCGTAAGCATCGCGGTAGAGTTCGCTGTCCTCGCTGCGCTTGATGAGAATGCCCATCTCGTTGTTATTGATCTGGCTGAATTCGTAAAGGTTGAGGCTGGTGACGATGCAAAGCTCTTCGTTGAGGTAGCACTTGGCGTGGAGGTTTTTGCAGAAGCTGGTGCGGACGAAGGAGAGTTCGCGCAGCCAGTTGATTTCCTCGGGCTGGAGTTCGTTTTTGCCATAAACGATGCGGATGTCGATCTTGAGGCGGTTTTTGTCTTCCAGCAGCTCCTTCATCCGGTCGTTGAGCTTGAGGAACGGGCTGATGAGGATGAGGCGGTCGCGGGCGTTCTTGACCAGTTCCTCCAGAAAGTAGTTCGTCGCGCTGGTGTTGAGGAATTTGGCCATAAGCTCATTAAAGCAGACTGAGTGCCAAGACGAAGCATTCGCTTTGCCGAAGACGAATGCGGAGTTTTGGGAGAAGAAGCTGGGGAAGAATCGGGAGCGGGATTTGTTAGTCACGGCCACGTTGCAGGAGAAAGGCTGGCGAGTGTTGCGCATCTGGGAATGCGATCTAGCTAAAAAGAATTGGGAGACGGTGTTGGCCCGGTTCAGGAGCGCTCTGGACGTTCTTGAGCTGTGATTCGCCCCGCCAGAGCGGGAACGGAGTCGAGACGAGGTGGTTTGACTCAGGCCGGACGCCGACGATGCAGGGCGAGAGCCAAACCACCGAGGCCGAGCAGCGCCCAGGTGGCGGGTTCTGGAACGGCAACGCTTCCGATGACGCCATTCGAGAAGTCGTAGGCGTTAGGGTCCAGGTCGGTTGTGGGAGTGTAGTTATACTCACCGGAGGTATTGGCGTTGAAGAACTCGTTGCCATTGTTGCCTGCTGGACTGCCGACCGAATTAGCACCTGCCGTTGTGGAGTTGTAGGCTTGTCCGCCGCCAATCGGCATCACATTCAAGAAGTAGGTTCCGGGAGCGAGAAAGATGTTCAGCCCGCTCATTTCAATGATGAACTCATCCATCGTAAAGGCATGTCGTCCGGTCGCGGTCTGGGTCACAGCCGTGGTGCCGCTAAAGGCCAGCGTGCCTCCGTCGCCAGAGGAAACGCCAGTGCGGATCTCGTAGCTCGCCGTAGTCGCGCCGAAGTTCATGAAGTTCACCGAGTAAAGTCCGCTGACTGTCCATCCCGAGGGGTCGGTCACGTTGAAGTCGCTGAAAACGCGCGCATACGCATCATTACGGAAAGCGTCGGTGCCGTCGAAGTCGCCATTATACCAAAGTGATCCGGCCAGTGCTAGCGCCTGGGCAGAGGTGGTGAAGGCGATGGCTGCCAGCGAGGCGGCAGCCAGCCATGCGACACGCGCGCCAACGGTTTTCTTAGTTGCGCTGGTGCTGAGGAGTTTGGCCATAGCCCTGTTTCAAGCAAAGCGAGTGCCAGACCGAAACATTCGCCGACCTCGAAGATGAATGCGGAGTTTTGGGAGAAGAAACTGGGAAAAAACAAGCAACGCGATGCGCTGGTGACGGCGACGTTGCAGGCGAAAGGCTGGCAGGTGTTGCGAATCTGGGAGTGCGATCTGGCGCAAAAAAACTGGCCAGACGTCGCGGCTCGGGTGAAGCGAGCCACAGGCTCGACGCTACACGGTTTTTAGCGCTGGCGGTTAATACACCGGCACGGTCGGGTCGATCTCGGCGGACCAGGCGTCGATGCCGCCGGTGAGGTTTTGCACGTGGGTGTAACCGAGGTTTTGCAAATAGTCGGCGACCCGCGCGGAACGCATCCCATGATGGCAATGGACGACGATGGGGGTCGTGAGCGAGGGGATGGCAAAACGGATGCGAGCCGGGATGTCGGCCATCGGGATATGGATGGAACCCGCGATGTGGGCCGTGGCGACTTCGTCGGGTTCGCGGACGTCGAGCAGGACCGGACTGGCGGCGGATGCACGCTGCGCGGCGTAATCGGCCACGCTCAGCTCGAAGGGGAGCGGCATGGGTTTAGTGATGCAACTCGACCGGGGTGCCGAGGCTGACATTGCTGTAAAAAGTATCGGCCATGAAGGCGGGCATGCGGATGCAGCCGTGCGAGGCGGGGTAGCCGGGGAGGAAGCCGGCGTGCATGCCGACGCCACCGGTGATGCGCATGAAGTGCGGCATGGGCGCACCCTTAAAGTGGGAGCCGGGCGGTTTCGGATCGCTGATGGCGACGTTGGCCTTGACCACGTTGCCGGCGTCATCCACAAAATCGCCGTAGAGATTGGAGGCGTGATCGGGGTCTTTCTGGACGATCTTGTAGGTGCCGGTGGGGGTATTGTGGCCCTCGCGACCGGAGGAAATCTGCGAGACGCCGACGAGTTGGTCGCCCTTGTAGAAGTAGGCGCGCTGTTCGCTTAGAAAAATCTTCACGCTGGGCGAGCCGCTGACGTTGTCGCCATCCCAATAGGAGACAGGGTCGTATCCGCCGCCGGCTGCTGCGGGCTTGTGGACGGAGACCTGGCCGTTGAGGTATTCGGTTTCGCGGGAGGCGAGCCGGGAATCGTAAGACTGGCAGCCCGCGAGAAAGAGAGCCGCGCCGGCCAGAAGGATGGAGACTGAAGGGATCCGCATAGGTGTTTTTTAAGGGAAGGGGTGACTAGAGCCTAACTCGCATGGGTCGTCAACGGCGGCGTGGAAACACCTAGCGCTGGAGCGGGAGCCAGGGCGCGTGGCTATCGGCGGAGGCGAGAAATGGAAAATGGCCGGTGACGAATGGCCGGAGCGCGGGTTGTGGATCGCCCGGCGGGGCGCGCAGGGTGAGGGGAGCCATCGGCACGGCGGGAGTGGCGGCGGGCGCGACCGAGAGCAGATGCGGCTGCGAGTTGGGTTCCATTTCATTATTCACCCCGGCCTCGTGATCCTCGCGCAGGGTGATCTTCGTTTCGATGGAACGATTGTAGTCGGCGAGACTCTTGGGCGGCTTGTGGAGGGTGGCGAGGAGTTTGTAATCGCTGATCCCCTCCGCGATGGCGCTCGCGATGTCGTCCCGATGCGTGTCGGTGGCGATGGCGCGCGCCTCCATGGGGTTGGTGAGAAAGCCGCATTCAATAAGGATCGCCGGAACGCGGGCGGTGCGAATGACAGCAAACCGCGCCCGCTTCAAGCCCCGGTCGATCTCGTGCAAATGGCCCATGAGCGCCGTGTGCACGGAGCGGGCCAGCGCGAAGCTCGCCATGTCCAGCTCGTGCCCCGGCTCCTCGCGCAGGCTGGCCCACGTGATGAAATCGTCATTGGTCGAGGGAGCGCCGCGCGGGGCGATGCTAAAAACCTCGATGCCAGTGGCGGCGTCGCCTTGCTGGGAGGCATTGAAGTGGATGCTGACGAAGATGGAATTGGGAATGGAGTTCGCCACCGCCGGGCGGTCGTGCAGTGGCAGAAAGACATCGGAGTTGCGGGTGAGCACGACCTTGTAACCGCCATCGACGAGCTTGTTTTTCACCCGGCGCGCAATATCCAGGGCGAAGGTTTTTTCGTAACCGAAACGGCTCATCGCGCCGCCGTCGTGTCCGCCGTGACCCGCATCGAGCACGACCGTGGTGACATTCGAGAGACCCTTGATGATCGCCGGGCGCATGGCGGGTTCGATGGTTTTCGCCACGTCCATCCGGGAAATGAGCCATTGGTCGCCGCTCACCAACGCCGGGAATGACAGCCAGATGCGGACGCCATTGATGGCGCATTCCCGGCTGTTGGCGCGGAAATCGAGCACGCCCTTGGTGCCCCGGAGCCGGGTTTGATTCGGCTCATCGCCCTCGATATTGGCGAGACCGTAAAAGTCGCGCAGGCAGCGCAGCGGAATGTATTGGCGTCCGTTCGCGGTGACGATTTCCCAAGTGGCTGCCTGCACCGGGAGCGCCATGAAAAACACCAGCGCCAGCCAGGCGAGAGTCCGGGGTTTCATGAGTGACGCCGCATTTTGCATTGAAAGAATACTGACACGCTCTAAAACTCAACGAAATCCATGCGCGTTCGTCCCTTATGTTTGTTCAGCGGCGTTTTTCTCCTCCTCGCCGCGAGCCTTGCGGCCGCTGATTCCACCGCGCTTTATCTCCTCGACGGCACCGTGGTGCGCGGGGAAATCGTCGATCGCGACGCCCAGAGCGTCCAGATGAAGACGCCGAAGGGCGTGGTGAAAGTGAAAACCGCCGGGCTGCGTCCGATCTCGCGCCAGCAGCTCAAGCTCGCTCCCGAGGAGGAGAAAACCAGCACGCCGGAGATGGAGGCCCTCCTTGCGCAGATGGAAAAAGTGATCGCCGAAAACGCCTCGCTCAAGCAGCAGGTGGAATCCCTCAAACGCCAGCTCGCCAAACCGGTGAGTGCCGTGCAAGTCGCCTCACCCGCGGAGGGACCCGCGGCGAAGCATTAGCCGTTTTTTCCGATAAAAGAGTCAACGAAAGCGCCTCTGCCCCTGTCGAAAGACCTAATTTCCATGTTACAAATATCCCCTTTGCGGAATCGGGTCCTCATCGTCGGCGGCGTCCTGCTGCCCCTCATCGTCCTTTGCGGACTCGCCATCTGGTCGCGCGAATCCTCCCGCGAACTCGTCAAATCCTCCCGCTGGATCGTCCATACGCATCGCACCGAGCGCGAGCTGGAGAAGGTCGAAAGCGAAGTCCTCAATGCCGAGCGCCTCGAACGCGGCTACCTGCTCACCCAGGAGCCGGGCGATTTGCGGGAATACGCCGCCGTCACCCGGCATGTGCCGTCGAGTTTGGTCAATTTGCGCGGGATGGTGCGCGAAGAAACGGGCCAGGAGCAGAATTTCACCCGGCTCAATCTCGCGGTGACCCGCCATTTGCAGAAGCTGGATCAAGCCATTTCCCTGCAAAGCGCCGGGCACCATGCCGAGGCCGTCGCCACCGTCGGCAGCCCCGGCAATCGGGCAACGGGCCGGGAAGTTTTGCAGGCTGTGCCCGCGATGTTGCAGCAGGAGGAAAGCCTCCTCCAGTCGCGTGAAAATCACCTCTCGGCTGAAGTTATTCGCAACGAGCACCTCGCGCTCTGGATCGCCGGCGTTTACCTCGTTCTCGCGGGCGGCATCGCCTGGATGCTCTGGCGCTGGGCGAAACTGCGCCACCTGATCCGGGTCAGCGCGTGGTCGAAAACCGTGGAGGTGGACGGGGAATACCTCAGCTTCGAGGAGTATCTGCAAAAGGTCTATCGCGTGGACAACCGGCCCGGTGCGGCGATGGTTTCCCAGCTGGCGGACGAACTGGACCCGCGCCGCCGGTTTTGATGAAGATCGCCATCGTGGGTTCTGGCGCGGTCGGCTGTTACTACGGCACGCGGCTGCTGCAATCGGGAAATGACGTTCGCTTCCTCATGCGATCCGACTTGGAGACGGTTCGGCGCGACGGGCTGCGGATCACCAGCCCGGACGGCGACGTGCATTTAATAGACGCGCCTGCCTTCAGCTCGACGGCGGAAATCGGCGCGGTCGATCTGGTTATCATCGCGCTGAAGACGACGGCGAATGACGTTTTGCGGACTTTGATTCCGCCCTTACTCGGCCCGGAAACGATCCTGCTCACGCTCCAGAACGGACTCGGCAATGAGGAATTTCTCGGCCAGCACTTCGGGCCGGAGCGCATTCTTAGCGGGCTGTGTTTCGTCTGCCTCACCCGCACCGCACCGGGCGTCATCGAGCATTATGGCCACGGCGGCGTCGCCTTGGGCGAGGCGAATGGACCCTCCACGTCCCGCGCGCGGCGAGTCGTCGAAGCGTTTCAAGTCGCCGGGATCGACTGCCGCCTCGCCGAAAACATGCCTTGGGAACGCTGGCGCAAACTCCTCTGGAACATCCCTTTCAATGGCCTCTCCATCGCCGCCGGCAAGGCGACTGTGGAAGATTTGCTTGGAACTCCGCTCTTGAAAACTCAGGTCGAGGCTCTCATGCGTGAAGTCCTCACTGCCGCCGCCGCGCTCGGCTACATCATTCCCGAAAACACCCCGGAAAAGGAAATCGCCCGCAGCCTCGACATGGGGCCGTATCGTCCGTCGAGTCTGGTCGATTTCGAGCGCGGCCTGCCCGTCGAAGTCGAGGCGATCTGGGGCGAACCGTTGCGCCGCGCCCAAGCCGCCGGAGCGAGTGTGCCGCGACTGGAATTGCTCCACGCGCTCCTCCAGCACGTGACCA
This sequence comes from Chthoniobacterales bacterium, assembly GCA_039930045.1. Lineage (NCBI taxonomy): Bacteria > Pseudomonadati > Verrucomicrobiota > Spartobacteria > Chthoniobacterales > Chthoniobacterales bacterium. The sequence goes on from JBDSQB010000010.1 coordinate 216,823, forward strand.
AAACAGAGTCGAGTTAGAATCCCATGGCCCCCAAGAAACCACACACGCGTTTCGTGTTTCAAGATCCCTGGGGCAACCGCTGGCCACGTTTTCGGCGGCTCGTTATCCTCTGCGGCGTCCTCATTTTTCTCTCGCTCGTCGTCTTCATCCAGTCGCTTCTGTTGCAGCCCGATCTCGCGCTGCCGAAGTCTGTGCGCCACTTGAAAGGCCAGCTTTCCGCCTTCAAAAATCCACCGCCGCCCCCGCTGCCGACTCGGGACTTTAAGCATTTCCTCCAGACCCATTCGACGATCAAGCCCGTGCCGCACATGCCGCTGCGACCGACCCAGGAAATTCGTGCCGGTTTCTACGTAAAGTCGAATCCCTACAGCATTCTCTCCCTCGAAAAACACGCCGCGAAACTCACCCACGTCTGCACCGACTGGATGTCGGTCGTCGATGGCAACGGGCGGCTCGTATTCGACCGCGACCCGGCTGTGATCGATCTCACGCAGCGCAACAAGCTCGCGCTTTTTCCCACGCTGAACAACCTCCAGGACGACGCCTGGCAGCCCGAGGCCATCGAGGGCCTGGCCAATGGACCGCAACTCCGGCGCGACCAGTTTTTCACCCAGGTTTTACGCGAACTCGACGATGTCGGCGCCAGTGGACTCATCCTCGATTGGGAAAGTCTCGACCCGACTTATCAGGACGAAGTCACGCAACTCATCACCCAACTGGCCGACGCGCTGCACGCCAAAAATCGCGAGCTGTGGCTGACCGTTTCTGTGGGCGACGACGCGAAAGTCTTCGATCTCGACACGCTTTCCGGGGTCGTGGATCACTTCGTCGCCGCGCTCTCGGATGAGGACTCTGAAACTGACGAGCCGGGTCCGGTCGCGGGCCAGGATTGGGTGGAAAATTGCCTGAACGAACTCAGCGATTTCGGCGCGCCCGGCCAATGGATTGCGGCCTTGGGCAACTACGGCTACGACTGGGCCGCAGGCGAAAAAACGGCGGAAACGATCACCTTCGCCGACGCCATGAGCCGCGCCAGTTTCTCTGGAATCGACTCGGTAAAACTGGAACCACCGCTCTACAATCCGACGTTTTCCTACTACGAGGGACCGATCACGCATACCGTCTGGTTTCTCGATGGCACGACATTTCTGAATCAACTGCAAGTCGTCCGCAAAATGAAATGGGGCGGATTTGCCATCAACTCGATCGGCTCCGAAGACCCGGCGATCTGGTCCGTCATCGGCTTTCCCGCCGCCCCGCAAACGTCCGATCTCGCTACCATGACCCGGCTGCCCGCCAGTGACACCGTGACTAATGTGGGTCGCGGGGAAATCGTCTCGGTCGATCAATCGAAGGAAGCCGGACAGCGCACAGTTACGGCCACAGAGGACGGACATTTTGCCTCCGTTTACACGGATTTTCCCACGTTCCCGACACTCTATCATCAGGGCGGTGCCGATCCGAAAATGGTCAGCCTCACCTTCGACGACGGGCCTGATCCGCGCTGGACGCCGCAGATCTTGGACATCCTGAAAGCGCGTGGATTAAAGGCGACGTTTTTCCTCGTCGGCAGCCAGGCGGAAAAATGTCCGAGCTTGGTTAGACGCATTCTCGCCGAAGGCCACAACCTCGGAAATCACACCTACACCCACGCCAATCTTGGCGTCATTTCCGAGGCGCAGATACGATTGGAACTCAACGCCAGCCAGCGTCTGATCGAGAGCATAACCGGATATTCCACCACGCTTTTTCGTCCGCCTTACAACGCCGATTCGCAGCCCTCCAGCACAGCGGAACTCATCCCGCTCTCCATCGCCGAGGATTTGAATTACCTGATCGTTCTGGAAAATATCGACCCCGAGGATTGGGCAAAGCCGGGGATCGAAGAAATCGTGGATCGCGTCCGGCAAAACCGCCATTTGGGTAACATTGTTCTCTTGCACGACGCCGGCGGCGACCGCTCGCAAACCGTGGCCGCGCTGCCGCAAATCATCGACTATCTCCAGCAGCGCGGCGACAAAATCGTCCCGCTCGAAACGCTCCTCTCCATGTCGCACGCCGACATCATGCCGAAGGTCTTGGGCGACAAACAGGGTTTTTCCCGAATGGTGAGCGGAGTCGGATTCGACCTCCTGCGTTACACCGCCGAGTTCCTCTGGGCCTTCATGATTGTGGCCACAGTGCTGGTCGGCTGCCGCACTTTGGTGACCGCCGTTTTGGCCGCGCGGCATCGTCCTAACATTCCGTCCGGCAGCGCTAGTTTTCATCCGCCTGTGACCGTAATCATCGCCGCTTACAACGAGGAAAAAGTCATCGCCGCGACGTTAGCATCCGTGTTAGACACCGACTATCCCGGCGACGTCGAAATTCTCGTGATCAACGACGGCTCGAAAGACGCCACGAGCGACGTGGTTAGGAACATGTTAGTCAACGAGCCGCGCATCCGCCTTATCGAGCAGGCTAACTCCGGGAAATCCATCGCGCTGCAAACCGGCGTCGCCGCGTCCGCGAGTGAGATCATTATCTTCCTCGATGCCGACACGCATTTCGAGCCGGGGACGATTCGCCACCTCGTCATTCCGCTGGCCGACGAGGAAGTTGGAGCCGTCTCGGGTCACGCCAAAGTCGGCAACCTCCGCTCCTTTATCGCGCGTTGTCAGGCGCTCGAATACATCTGCGGTTTCAACCTCGACCGCCGCGCCTATGCGAGTCTGAATTGCATCACCGTCGCACCTGGAGCGATCAGCGCATTTCGCAAATCCGTCATTGAGGAAGTCGGCGGAATCAGCACCGACACGCTTGCCGAGGACACCGATCTAACATTGGCTCTGCACCGCTCCGATTGGAAGGTGGATTACGCTCCCGGTGCCATCGCCTGGACCGAGGCGCCGGAAACTTTTCGCACCCTGGCGAAGCAACGTTTCCGCTGGGCTTTTGGCACGCTGCAATGTCTTTGGAAACATCGCGACCTTGTTTTCAATCCGCGCTTCCATGCACTCGGACTCTTCGCCTTGCCGAGCGTTTGGTTTTTCCAAATCTTGTTAGTCGCCATCACGCCGCTGGTCGATTTGTATCTGCTGATCTCGCTCTACTTTGGCAACGCCGGAGTCGTGCTGCCCTACATGTTAGTCTTTCTCCTAACAGACTTCATTCTCGCCGCTGTCGCCTGCTGGATGGAGCGCGAACCGCTCTGGAAAGCGTGGATCGTTCTACCGATGCGCTTCATTTATCGGCCGCTTTTTAGCTGGGTGATTTGGAAGTCCATCTTCCAGGCTTTGCGTGGCGTCCTCATCGGCTGGGGCAAGCTGGAACGCACTGCGTCGGTCACCCTTCACCGCCCGACCACTCCATGAAGAAGCTCCTTATTTTCTTTCTAGCCATTGGCGCGGGATGCAAGCCAGAGTCGAATGTTAGTCCGCCCAAAACTAACATCCCGCAGACGCTCTCCGTTCCGGCGACTGGAGCTTACACCGGAGCCTACATCGACTTCGGCGACAACGAGGACGACGTCACGCTGGACAAGATTGAGTCGTTTGAAAAACTTGTCGGCAAACATCAAGCCATCGTCGCTTCTTCTAGCTATTGGGGCGAACAAACCTTCCCGACGACTAACATTCAAATCATTGTTAGTCACCAGAGCATTCCGCTGATTTTTTGGTCGCCCTGGGACAAGCCTTACGATCAGGACATCATCGCGAAAAATGGCCCGGATCGTTTCAATCTCAACGCCATCAACGAAGGAAAATGGGACGCCTACATCGACGCCTGGGGCGACGCGGCCAAGGCGATTGGAAATCCGATGTTCGTCTCTTTTGGCAACGAGATGAACGGTAACTGGTTCCCGTGGTCTGGGAAGTTTTACGGAGGGAAAGATCCCGTTCCCGGCTCCACGCCAGAGGCGAATCCAACTCCGCTTCCGGGGTATCACGTGCCCATGCCGTCGCCGTGTTATCCACCGGTTGGACCGGAGATTTACAAGCGCGCCTTTCGACACGTGGTGGACCGCGTGCGGGCTAGGGGAGCGAGCAATGTTCTCTGGGTTTTCCATGCCAACAACTACGCCGAGCCCAACGATCTCTGGAACGTGATGGCCCAATATTACCCCGGTTCCGACTACGTGGACTGGCTCGGGTTGAGCGTCTATGGCGAGCAATTCAATGGCGTGGATGCGTTCTCCGATTTCGCGCCGCTGTTCGACTGGCCGGTGACGGAAATTCACGCGCTCGACCCGAGCAAACCTGTGATGTTAGCCGAATGGGGAGTGGGCGAATTTCCGAAGGAAGGCAGCAAGGCGCTGTGGTTTAAGGAAGCCTTCGACGCGATGGAGCGAAAACCGTTTCTGAAGGCCGCCGTCTTCTGGCACGAGCGCTGGCAAAACGTCGACGACAGCTACAGTAATCTCCATGTGAATTCGACTCCGGAGGCGCTCGCCGCTTATCGACAAGGCGTGGCCGGCGCGCATTGGCTGGATCGTCCGCAACTCCACGCGGCTGACATAAAAACACATTCGCCTGCAACTCCGAAAAACGATTAGTTAGTATGTCCGGTCCGCAACTTGCCACGAATGTTCACTCGCGCATCACGAGCGCGATTCTGGACGCGGTCGGCCACATTCCCGACACCGAGGAACAGCGCAGCCGCACGCCGCTGGAACGCGCGCGGCAGATCGCCTCGGCCTCCGCGGTAAAAGCCGCGCTCGCCGCCAGCGCACTCTCCGCGCCTCCCGGTTTGGCCGGAATGCTGACGCTTCTGCCCGAGCTGATGACCATCTGGCGGCTGCAAACGAAAATGGTGGCCGACATCGCCGCCGTTTACGGGCAAAAGGCGAAACTCAGCCGCGAGCAGATGCTTTATTGCCTCTTCCGGGCGACCGCCGCGCAAGCCGTCGGCGCGCTCGTGGTGATCGTCGGAGAAGGCGTGCTCGTGCGGCGTCCGACTTTGATCGTATTGCAAAATATCGCGGGCAAGATCGGAATCAAAGTCAGCCAGCGGTTGCTCGGCAAAGGCATCGCCCGCTGGCTGCCGGTCGTCGGCGCACTCGGCGTCGGAGCCTACACGTATTATGAAACGGGCCAAGTCGCGCAGACGGCGATCGAGTTGTTTGAGAAAACCATCGAAGTCGAATCCGAGGTCTTGCCGCTGCCCGAAAAGCCGAAGCGCACCAGAAAACCAGCAGCGAAAAAAGCGGCTCTGAAGAAGGAAAAGGAGCCCAAAGAGCCGAAGCCCAAACGCGCAAAACGTTCCCCCAAGAAAGCGGAGAAGCCAGAGAGCTAGCGGTGAACGAGCCGACTGGAACGGCTCAAGTTTTTCTTTGGTCATCGCCGGAATCTTGTGACATCGTTTCCACCCCGCGATGAAAGTCTATACTCCCCTGGAAGACGTCGAGCCGGTCGTGGCGATCCTCTCGCAGATCTCGTTTCTCGGCGGAGTCTCCGATGCCCAGCGCGACCAGATTTTTCCGCTGCTGGAGATGGGATTTTTTAAGAAAGGCGAATACGTCACCCGGCGCGGTGAGGAGCCGTCGCACATTTATATCATCAAAAGTGGCCGCATCGACCTGCTCATCACCGACCACGAGGTGGAGGTGAAAAAACGGGAATTTAACGTCGGCAACTGCTTCGGCGAGGCGGCCATGCTTTCCATGATCAACAACACCGCGTCCTTCGTCGCCGCCGAGGACACGGAACTCATCATGCTTTCGCGCCGCGCCCTGAATCGCCTGCGCGGCAGCGACCCCGAGGTCTTCGCGATTCTCGTGCTCAATCTTGCGCGCGAACTCGCCCGCAAACTCCAGTATTCCGACGACATCCTGCTCCGCACGAGCACGAGGTGAGGCGCTGAAATTTCCCGGCTGGCGGGCGGCGGCGGGATCGTTCAGCATCGCTCATGCACGTCTGGTCGGTCACCTGTCTCCCAAAAAATCTCGATGAAACGCTCCTGCGGCTGGCCCATTGCGATGCAACTCGACTCGTCGTCACCCGCACACCGGGGAAACAGCGGCAGACCATCCAGTATTTCGCGGAAACCCGGGACGAGGCGACTTCGATTCAAATGGAACTCGGCTCAGGCGACGTCGCCGAAGTCAGCGACGCGTGGAAAACCGCCCTGCCAGCGCACGCGCCGATCCGGATTCGCGACCGATTTCTGATCGTCGAAACGACTGGCGCCGACCCTCGCGAAATCGTCATTCCCGCCGGACTCGCCTTTGGCACGGGCGATCATCCGACCACGGCGAGTTGCCTGCGATTGCTCTGCGATGTGGCGAAAAATTTGGGAGGCAAAAAATGGAGCCTGCTCGACGTTGGCACCGGCTCGGGTTTGCTCGCCATCGCCGCTCGCAAACTCGGCGCGAGCCCTGTGGCCGGGTTCGATTACGATCCATTTTCCATTCGCACTTCGAAGGAAAACGCCCGCGCCAACGCCGTTCGCGGCATCCAGTGGAGCCAGCAGGATTTGCTGAAATTTGCAGCCGAGTTCCAATACGATGTCGTCGCGGCGAACATCTTCAGCGAACTGTTTCTGGCGAGTTGGAGTCGTATCCGACCTACGATCACGCCCGGAGGATGCTTCATTCTCTCGGGCATTTTGCGTTTCCAGGCCGACGATTGCCGCGCGGCGATCACGCAGGCTGGATTCGAGATTCTTCGCGAAGTTCGCTTGGGAAAATGGGTCACTTTTCTGGCTGAAGCAGGGAAATAGTTCGCCAAGGTTCCTGCCGGTCTCTACACCAGTCACGTAAGTTATGAATTATCTCGTCCATTCTTTCATCGCCATCCTCGTTCGCGTGAGCGGCAACACGCTGGTCTGCGACGAGGGGACGGAGATCGAGGATTTATTCAGCGACGAGTTCGACACGCTCGACTTCGAGCTGGCCAAGTGCGCCTTTGAGGCCACGCACAAAGTCATCTTCCTCGAGCCCGGCGACGATGAGGAATCGGAGGAATATCTCCACTTTTCCATCGAGGATTACATCGAGAAATGCGTCAATCCCGCCGAGCAAAACGACCCGCTTTTCATCACCGAGCGTTTTCTGCTTTTCCAGGAGGCACTGGAGGATGCGCTCGACAACGACGAGGAAAACTTTGACCGCTAAAGTTTCTTTTCCTTGCCTCGTGGCGTAGGATTCCTACGATAACTTTTTTATGGAAACACTCGCTCCAGCCGATCATCCCAGCGCCGCCTACGACTCCAAGGTCGAGGGCAACGTGATCTTTACCAAACTCGACTCCGCCATCAACTGGATGCGCAAAAACTCCCTCTGGCCCATGCCGATGGGACTCGCCTGTTGCGCGATCGAGCTCATGGCCACGGGCGCGAGCCGGTTCGACATTGCCCGCTTCGGAGCTGAGGTCATGCGATTTTCCCCGCGTCAAGCCGACGTCATGATCGTCGCCGGCACCGTCACCTATAAAATGGCGCTCGCCGTCAAACGCATCTGGGACCAAATGCCCGAGCCCAAATGGTGCATCGCCATGGGTGCCTGCGCCTCCAGCGGCGGCATGTATCGCAGCTACGCCGTCCTCCAGGGGATCGACCAGCTCATCCCGGTCGATGTCTATGTTTCCGGCTGCCCTCCGCGGCCCGAGGCGCTCCTGGAGGGTCTTATGAAATTGCAGAACAAGATCATGACCGAATCCTCGTCTCACGAGCAGAAAGAAGAGTTCTTCGCCTCCCTTTCTTAAACACCATGAAACTCGCCGACGCTTCCGCCGCCCTCGCGAAACAATTTGGCGCCGCCCTCCTTCACACGAAGGAATTTCGCGGCGAGACCACGCTTCTCTTCACTGCCGAAAGCATCAAACCCGCGCTGCAGTTTGCCAAGGAAACCCTCGGGTTCGACTTCTTACTCGACATCAGCAGCGTGGATAATTTCGGCGACGAACCGCGTTTCGAGATCGTCTATGAAATCTATTCGCTGACCACGCACCTCCATCTGCGGCTGAAATGCACCGTCTCCGAGGACCATCTTTCCGTGCCGACGATCACCGACCTTTGGGCGACGGCCGACTGGCACGAGCGCGAGATTTACGACATGATGGGGATCAAATTCGACGCGCATCCCGATCTGCGCCGCATCCTCATGTGGGACGGCTACCCGTTTTTCCCCTTGCGCAAAGACTTCCCGCTCGCGGGCCGTCCCAGCGAAATGCCCGACGTCGCCTTCACAAAATCCGCCCCGCTGGCTGGTGGACCCTTCGTCACCTCGCCCAGCACCGCCACCGCCAAAGACCGCGAACCCCGCGCCAAAGAACAGCGGTAAAAATCAGACAGACCGCGCGCCGCATTTTTTAGTTTGCAGCCGGTGGCGAGGGCATAAAGTCCGGGATGGCCGGACTCGTGATCAAACCTCGCTCGCAGATTTTACATGGACACGACTGGGTTTACGCCAGCGAGGTGCTAAAGGCGTTTGGCGATCCGCAGGATGGCGATGTCGTGTCGCTGAAGGACGGCAAGGACCGGCTGCTCGGCTCGGCCATTTATAACAAACGCTCGCAAATCGTCGCGCGGCGTTTTTCTCGTCAACGCCAGGAGCTGGACCTCGATTTCTTTACCCGGCGCATCCGGCAGGCGGTGGAATATCGCGAGCGGCGCGGCGTGCGGAGCGACCTTTGCCGGCTCGTCTGGAGCGAGAGCGACGGGCTGCCCGGCGTCATTGTGGATCGTTATGGCGCGACGCTCGTTCTGCAAACACTCACCCTTGCGATGGATCAGCGGAAAAATCTCATCGTCGAAGCTCTGGTCGCCGTCGTGAATGGCATTTCCGGCATCGTCGAGCGCAACGAAAGTGGCTCGCGCAAGGCCGAGGGACTCGAGTTGCAGTCGGGTCTGCTCTGGGGCGACGCGCCGGTGCCGAGAGTATTTGAAATGGCGGGAGTGAGCTTCGAGATCGACGCCGGAGCCGGGCACAAGACGGGGTTTTATCTGGACCAGGTGGAAAATTACAGCCGGGTGGCAGAGGTCTCTTACGGACGGCGCGTGCTGGATTGTTTTAGCAGTCAGGGCGGATTTGCGCTGGCTTGCGCAAAAGCGGGCGCGGGCGAGGTGCTGGCCGTCGAAGTGAGCGGGGACTTGTGCAACAAGATCGAGGCCAACGCGCGGCGCAATGAACTGAAAGTCAAAGCCTTGGAAGCCAATGTGTTCGACTTCCTCAGCACGCAAACGCGCTCGGGTTCGACTTACGATTTGATCGTCCTGGACCCGCCGTCGTTTGCCAAAGGGAAGGGAAAAATCGACGACGCGCTGCGGGGTTACAAAGAGATCCATCTGCGGGCGCTGCAACTCCTCGCGCCTGATGGAATGATCGCGACGTTTTCCTGTTCGCATCACATGACTTCCAGTCTTCTCAACGAGGTGATCGTCGATGCGTCGAACGATGCGAAACGTTCCGTGCGCCAGATCGCGACCTACAGCCAGGGCCTGGATCATCCGATCCTGCCGCATCTGCCGGAGACGCATTATTTGCACGGCGTCTTGTTGGAAGCGATGCGCGGACGTTAGATGAAAGCGGTGGTTTTTCTTCGGGAGCGCACGCGTCTCGCGTGTTCCAGCGGGCGTCCCGTCCGATGGCTTTCACCGAGCTTCCCGGCGAGACGCCGGCAAGGACACGCCAGACGCGTGCGCTCCCGAAGCCTATGAGCTCCAGCATTCAATCCGTTCCATTTTTGGTGCAGATGGGTCGGACGAAGTGGCTCATCCTGCTGGCGTTTTTCAGTCGAGTTAGAACGCAATCACGCCTGCTAACCGCCGTGTTAGGAACCTTCCTCGCGGGCTACCTCGCCGCGGCGTACTTCCTGTTTTATCAGGGGCTGCACTTCGTCAACGGCTTCCCACTCGTCGGCACACTCATCTCGCAGCGCATCCTCTATCTGCTCTTCGCGTTCTTCTTCCTGATGTTAGTCTTTTCTAACATCATCATCGGCTACAGCACGCTCTTCCGAAACCGCGAAACGGCCTGGCTCCTCACCTTGCCAGTCGATCACCGCGATGTCTTGCAATGGAAATATCTGGAATGCCTCGCCGTATCGAGTTGGGCCTTGGTCTTTCTCAGTGCGCCGCTGCTGCTGGCCTACGGACGACTCTACGAAGTCGGCTGGAGCTTCTATCTATTCATGCCGCTGCTTTACCTGCCGTTCCTCATCATCCCGGCGGCGCTGGGCGTGTTCGGCATTTTACTAACAGTTAGAATCCTGGCGCATCCTTGGCTTGGAAAAGCATTGCTAACCTTGGCGTTGCTGGTCGCCGCAATTGCCATTTTCAGAATCCAACCTAACTCCGCCGACGCCGTAACAGGCGCTGACAGCATGATCTTTGAAAAACTCCTGCGCAACTCCCGGCTCGTCATCAGTCCCTGGCTGCCGAGCACGTGGCTGGTGCAATCGCTCCTGAGTTGGCGTGATGGAACGCAGGGCACGGCCTGGTTTTATTTCGGCGTCTTGTTGAGCAACGCAATGTTAGTCCTGCTCGCCGGCGTGGCGGGTTTCAGCCGGCTCTTTTACGGCAGCTACGGCGCGGCGATTCGCCTGCAAGCCGCGCGCCAGGCGGCGAGGGGAAGGGCCATTGCGATGCAACTCCCCTGGACGGAACGGCTCGCGCGCGTGCTGCCGTTGGACCGTCAATTTTCCGCGCTGGTCTTAAAGGACGCCCGCATCTTCTGGCGCGATCCGGCGCAATGGATTCAGTGCGTCATCTTCTTCGGTTTGCTGGCGTTGTATTTTGCGAACTTGCGCAACTCCAAACTCGACTTCGATAACCCTTTCTGGCCCACGCTCATCGGTTACCTGAACCTCGCCGCCGCCTCGCTCACCCTGTCCACGCTGACCACGCGTTTCATTTTCCCGCAGTTCAGCCTCGAGGGAAAACGCCTCTGGATTCTCGGCTTGGCTCCACTCGGGTTGGAACGTGTCGTGCGCCAGAAATTCTGGACCAGCGCCAGCGCCGCCGCCGTGGTGACGATTCCGCTGATGATCCTCTCCGGCGTTATTCTCGGGCAAAGCGTCGGGCGCGTCCTGTTCTTCATCGGCGCGGCGATCTGCATGGGCACGAGTCTTTCCGGGCTCGCTGCGGGCCTTGGGGCGATCTTTCCGAATTTGAAGGAAGATAACCCAACGAAGATCGTTTCCGGCTTCGGCGGCACGCTTTGTCTGGTCGGGAGTTTTCTCTACATCCTCGTCTTCATTCTCCTGATCGCGCTGCCCGGAATGCGCGAGGTGATGGACCCCGCAGGCCGTCCCGGACGCTGGACGGACGCCTTGATCGGAGTTGCATTGCTATGGACGGCGCTGAATACGTTTTTTCCCCTCTGGCTCGCAGAAAAAAGGGTGAAAAATCTGGAGTTTTAGCCGCCGACTTCTATCATGCTGCGAAGTTCGCCGCCTCACTCACTTTATGCCCGATTATTCCAACCCTTACGGACACTCCGACCAAGACCTGAATCTGCCGGACCCTGATTTGGACACCGGCGCCATGCTCGATTCGCAGGTGCAGAAAGCGCAGGAGCAACTGCTCGCCCTGCGTCGTCAGGCAGACCAGATCGAGAAACAAAAACGCGAGCTGGAAGACCTCAGTCAGCGTCAGGAAGAGCTTGAGCGCGGTCGCAACGACATGATCGAGAAACTCAGCCGCTCACTCACGATCATCGAGCGCGAAGCCGTCGAGGCCGAGCGCCGGGTCGATCATCTGCGGAACACGCACGAGGCCTTTTCCCAGCACCTGGATTTGCTGGAAAGCATCAATCCGAAAACATGGTCGCCCACCGACCTCGGCAAGGAGCTTTCCAAGGCCCAGAGCGACGTCGAGGACGCCCGCGCGGTTTATTCCAAAAACCGCGCCAAGATTGGACTCGAAGCCGCCGAGTCATCGGGTGGCAACGCCTCCATCGCCAGCTACGTCGGCGAGACGGGCGAGGCCCAAGGCTTTCTTTATTGGCTGAACGCCGGGTTCGCCTTCACCCTGCCGCTGCTCGTGCTCGGCCTCATCGCGCTCATCGTTTACTTCATCCATTCCGCCAAGTGAAACGCCGTCCCGCCTCGAAAAAACCGACCTCGGCGAAGTCCTCGCCATTCAACCACGTCCAGCGCCAGCTTGCCGATACTGAGGCCAAACTGAAGCGCGACATGGAAACTCTGGAGCGCCAGATCAGCGAGGCCCCCGCGCGCAAGCAGGAGCAACTCCGCCGCCAGGCCACAGAGATCATGCGCCGCCACGAGCAGACTCGAGGGTCCGATTTCTTTTCCTCCATCCCCGACAAGCGGGCCTACCAGCTCAACACCACCATGACGGCCCCGCGCGGCCGCCGCAAAGGCGAGAAACGCGCCGCGCAATATCAGTTTCTCGCGCTGATGGTTCTTCTCGCGCTGGCGATTTTCTTCGTCTTGAAGATGCTCCCTTGGTAGAAAAATTTATGAGCCAGCCCGACTTCGACGTCCGCCACATTGCCCATCTCGCCCGCATCGAATTGACCGATGACGAGGCCACTCAATTTCAATCGCAGATCGGCCATGTGCTCGAATACGTCGCCAAAATGCGCACCGTCGATGTCACCGGCATCGAGCCCACGGCCCACGCCTACCCGATTTACAACGTCTTTCGCGAGGACGTGCCGCGCGACTGGTTCACGCCCGCCGAGGCGCTGGCGAATGCACCGCATCAGGCCAATCAACTCTTCGTCGTCACCAAGGTTCTCGAATAAATAAATGCACACGCTCACCATCGCCGGTCTGCGGCGCAAACTCGTCGGTAGGGAAGTCACGGCCACGGAAGTCATCGAAGCCCTCGCCAGCCGCATCCAGTCGGTCGATCCGCAGGTCCAGGGATACCTCTCTTACTCGATTGAAAACGCGCTCGCGGAAGCGAAAAACGCCAACCTCGATCTCCCGCTCGGCGGCGTGCCGATCGCGATCAAGGACGTCATCGCCGTCCAGGGCGAGCAAAACACCTGCGCCTCGAAAATCCTCGAAACTTATCGCGCTTCCTTCTCGGCCACCGTCATTCACAAGCTGCGCGCAGCGGGTGCGATTCCCTTCGGACGCTGCAATCTCGATGAGTTTGCGATGGGTTCCTCCACGGAAAATTCCGCCTACCAGAAAACCAAAAACCCATGGGAATTGGATCGCATTCCGGGTGGTTCCAGCGGCGGCTCGGCGGCGGTCGTGGCGGCGGATGAAGCGTTTGCCTCGCTTGGCTCCGACACCGGCGGTTCCATTCGCCAACCAGCGGCGCTTTGTGGCTGCGTCGGGTTAAAGCCGACTTACGGACGCGTCTCGCGTTTCGGCCTCACCGCCTTTGCCTCCTCTCTCGATCAGATCGGACCCTTCGCCAAAACCGTGGAAGACGCCGCGCTCGTCCTCAACGCCCTGTCCGGTCTCGATCCGCTCGATTCCACTTCGCTCGACATTCCCGTGCCCGATTTCACCGCCGACCTCGGCAAAGACATTCGCGGAATGCGGATCGGACTCCCCAAAGAATATTTCATCGCTGGCATCGATCCCCAAGTCGAACGCGCCGTGCGCGCTGCCGTCGATCATTACGCTTCGCTCGGGGCCGAGATCATCGATGTTTCGCTCCCGCATACTGAGCACGCGGTCGGCGTTTATTACATCATCGCGACCGCCGAGGCGTCGGCCAATCTCGCCCGCTTCGATGGCGTGCGTTACGGGCATCGCTCGAAGTCGGGTCAGGGTCTGCTCGAGCATTACCTGAAAACCCGCGCCGAAGGCTTCGGCCCCGAGGTGAAGCGCCGCATCATTCTCGGCACCTACGTTCTCAGCTCCGGCTACCACGACGCCTACTATTTGCAGGCGCAAAAAGTCCGCACCCTCATCCGGCGCGACTTCACCCAGGCCTTTGAAAAAGTGGACGCGATCATCTGCCCGACATCGCCGACGCCCGCCTTCAAGATCGGGGAAAAATCCAACGACCCGCTCGCGATGTATCTCGCCGACATCTTCACCATCGCCACGAATCTGGCCGGTCTCCCCGGTCTGAGCCTCCCCTGCGGATTCGCCGAGGTGGACGGCAAACACCTCCCCATTGGAGTGCAACTTCTTGGGAAATCCTTCGACGAAAGCAACCTCCTCCGCCTCGCCCACGCCTACGAGCAGACGACGGAATGGCACAAGGCCCGTCCGGCGTTGTAAGCCGCTTTCTTATGTAAACGCCTGAGTTGCAGGCAGACGCGCGCCGGTTATCTTGGGTTCCCCCCATGAAACGTCTTCTGTCTCGTCTCGTCCTCGTCTGGCTGGTTGTTCTCCAAGTCGCATCGGTTTATGCCGACAAATGGACCACGCTGAAGGACTGCAAACTCGTCCGCTCCGAGTATGGCGACGGCGACAGTTTCCACGTCTATGCCGCGGGCACCGACTACATCATTCGCCTCTATTTCGTCGATTGCGCCGAGACGAACGACAGCTACCCCGACCGCGTGGAAACGCAGGGTGCTTACTGGAAAATCGACACTAAGAAAACATTGGAACTCGGCAAGAAAGCGGAGGAATTCACCAATCGGAAACTGTCGAAGCCCTTCACCGTCATCACCCAGTTTCTGAACGCTCGTGGGGCGAGCAACCAACCGCGCTACTACGGATTTGTCTATCCCGAGAACGGCAAGGAAATCCTCCAGGAACAGCTTGTTGCGAACGGTCTGGCGCGAGTCTTCGGCATGAACACGCGGCTGCCCGACGGACGCGACGTGGACGCTTTTCACCAGCAATTGACGCGGCTCGAAGACAAGGCGAAGTCGCAACATCTCGGCGGCTGGGGCGGAAAAGAAGCCGTCGAAGTGAAAGCCCCGACGAACGACGATTTCTTCAACCGCGCCCGCGCCCTATCCAAGGCCACGCCGCTGCCAACACCCGCACCGACGCCCACTCCAGCGACCGTGACGGCCACACCGCAGGTCCCGGCGAAAACGACCGGGCCGAGGTTGTCGCCCAACGGGTCGAGTTTGGTAAATATCAACACGGCATCGGCGGAGGAAATCAACACCCTGCCGAAGATCGGCGACGTGCTCACCCAGCGGATCATCGCCGGTCGCCCTTACAAAACCGTCAGCGACCTGATGATGGTGAAAGGCATGAAGTCCTCGATCATGGACGCGATCACGCCCCGAGTCACCGTGGACGGGAACTGAGATAATTCATATCGAATTTCTCCGAAGCGGGCTTGCAGTGCTGCACAAAGCATTCGGAATTTCCCAAGTGCCATTTGCAGGACTGCACAGTGCCTTCGGAATTTTCCGAACACGGTTTGCAGGGCTGCATGGTGCGTTCGGAGTTTTCCGAATGAGGTTTGCAGTGGTGCGCGGTGTCTTCGGAATTTCCCGAAGGGGATTTGCAGAGGCGCACAGTGGATGCGGGAGTTTTCCGAAAGGAATTTGCAGCCTTGGTTGGGCTGCCAGCGATTTTTTCTTAATCTCCCGCGACTTCCAAGGGAATGGGGCAGAGGCGGGCGAGGGCTTCGCAGAGGGCGTCGATCTGCTCTGTGGTGTGGAGGGCGTTGACGGTGATGCGGAGTCGGGCAGCACCCTTCGCGACGGTTGGGTAACGGATCGCTGGAACGTGGAAACCTTCCTCAAAGAGCGACCTCGCCAGGAGCAGGGCGTCTTCTTCGCCGCCGACGATCCAGGGGAGAATCGCCGAGCCGGCGGCGGGATAATTGGGATCGATCTTGCGCAGGGCTTTTTCGAGGTGGCGGATGTTTTGCCAGAGAGCCTTGCGGCGTTCGTCCCCTTCGGGGGAGGCGACGAAGTTCACCGCTGCCGTCGCCGCTGCGGCCAGCATCGGAGGGACGGCGGTGGAAAAGATGAAACTCCGGGCGCGGTTGACCAGGAGTTCGATCATCACGCGGCTGGCACAAATGTAGCCGCCGCTGACGCCGAGTGCCTTGCTCAGCGTGCCCATTTGCAGGTCGATCTTGCTGGCGACTCCGAGCTTTTCGGCGAGTCCGCGTCCGTGCGCGCCGAGGATGCCGACGGCGTGCGCCTCATCGACAAGCAGGTAGGCCTGGTATTTCTGTTTCAAGGCGACGATTTCCACGAGCGGCGCGTGGTCGCCGTCCATGCTGAAGATGGATTCGGTGATGATGAGCACGCGGCTCTCGGGATGATTTTCGCGGGCCCATTCGAGGTGGCTTTCGAGTTTGCCGAGATGATTGTGAGGGAACACGCGGACGACGGCCTGGCTCAACCGCGCGGCGTCGATCAGGCAGGCGTGGGCGAGTTTGTCGATAATGATGACATCGTGTTTGCCGACGAGCGATTGGACGGCTCCGAGGGCAGCGGCGTGACCGCTGGAAAAGGTAAGCGCGGCCTCGGTGCGCTTGAAGGCGGCGAGCGTTTTCTCCAACTGGATGTGCGGCGTGAGCGTGCCGCAAACCAACCGCGACGCGCCGGCTCCGACTCCGTATTTTTCCAGCGCAGCCTGAGCCGCCTCGACGAGAACCGGGTCGCTGGCGAGGCCGAGGTAGTCGTTGGAGGAAAAATTCAGCAACCGTTTGCCAACGAGCGCGATTTCGTTGCCCTGCGGTGTGACGATTTCCCTCAAACTCCGATGGAGCGAGCGCGAACGAATCTCGGCGAGCTGTTCGGCGACGGTGATCATGATCTAACTCCCGAGCAATCGCTGGACGGTCGGGACCACGTCCTCGAGCTTCGTCACTTCGGTGTAAAAGCCCTGGCCGCCCGCCGCTTCGAGCAGTGGGAAAAGCGGACCCCAGAAGCGGGTGCCGTCTTCCATCAGGCGGTTGAAAATGATCACCGGTTTGCCTTCCATGATCTTCGAGTTTTGCTGGTGCAAAATGAGGAGCGCGAGCAATTCCTGAAACGTCCCTGCGCCGCCGGGAAAGATGACGAACGCCTGCGAACGCTGGATCATGACCTCCATGCGCAGGTAAATATCGGGCCGCGGCCAGAAGCAACTGATGCCATCGGGCAGCCCCTCGAGTTCGATAATGTGCGGGACGTTGGAACCGCCGCTCCAGCCGTTGGCCTCGATCGCGCCGCGAACGACGGAACCCATGACGCCGCTGTTGCCCGCGCCGGAAATGCAGCCGAGCCCCGCGTCGGCGAGGGCTTTGCCGAGGAGGTAGCCGTCGTTGATGACTTCGGGTGTCTTGATGCTGGCGGAGCAGAAAACGCAGACGTTTTGCGGCGGCATTCCGATAACGATGTCCTCGGTCGCATCGGTCGGAGCGCAGTCGTCAATCGGATCGGACTCGAGTCTGTTTTCGCCGATGACCGGGTCGTTTTGGAGCCATTCGATCACTTCCTGAGCCGACTTCACCGGGATGAGCAGCTCGCGATATTCCTGGCGGATCATCCCCGTGACGTGCAGGTGATCCATGAGCGCGTAATACATTCCCCAGGAACCGTCCTCGTCGAGCACGAGAGTCGGTTTTCCATTCAAATGCGGGTCCTGCGTTTGGTAGCCGACGAGCACGGAGGTGGCTTTAAACATATCCTCCAGCGTTGCGCCGGGCGTGAAGACGAACGCATCGGACTCGATGATTTTTTTTTCAATATTCCGCAGCGTGATGCGCTGGTCGCCATTGGCATTGTAAATATCCCAGCCCGCGCGGAAGAGAAGATAGAGCAAACGCGAACGCACCTCGCGCTGGGGATCGTCTTTTCCCTTCAGCCGACCAGAAAATCTAACAATAGGCATACTCGGGGAGAAAAGAGCAAAGCGCCTAGAGAATCAAGAGCGCAAATCGCCACTTCCACCAAAGCACGTTCGATCGAAGCTGGAGCCTCGTAAAGCCAATCGACGGAACGTCAACCCATAAGTGACTTCAAGAGATTTCAATGACGGCGAGCGGTGCTTCCCCTTGTCAGAAACCACATTTTGATTGGTTGCTTGACAGTATTTGCACGGATCTCATACACATGAACAACCGAACCCCCTGTTGTACTATGAAGCAACCGCGTTTTAAGAAATTCGGGAAGGCACCTGTAGCGACCCGCGCTCTGCGCTTTCTCCTTCTCGTCACTCTCACCACTCTACAGCACGCCCGCGCTGCTTCCGATGCCCAGACGGGCACAAACGGAGCCAATGGTAATCCGCCGGGTGACGGCACTGGTGCTTCCGCTGTCGCGATCAGCGGCGATTCGGTCAATTCGGCCGCAGCCACAGGCGGTAAAGGTGGAAATGGCACTGCCAACCCTTCGCCGGGCGGCAGTGGCGGAGCGGCCAGCGCAATTTCCGAAACCAAAGGTGCGTATGCTGCCGCAACGGCT
The DNA here is from genome assembly GCA_039930045.1 of Chthoniobacterales bacterium. Classification (NCBI taxonomy): domain Bacteria; kingdom Pseudomonadati; phylum Verrucomicrobiota; class Spartobacteria; order Chthoniobacterales; species Chthoniobacterales bacterium. The sequence continues at coordinate 235,052 of JBDSQB010000010.1, forward strand.
CTTTCCTCTAGCAGGGGAGGTGCAGGAGGAGATGCCAACGGGGGTAATTCAGGAAAGGGCGCCGATTCGACCGGCTCAGCAAACGCGTCTTCCTCTGGCAGCAGTGCCAATGTCTATTCCTCGTCCAATGCCCAAGGTGGACTTGGTGGGACGGTAATTGGAGGGTCGGGAAATGCCGGAGCAGGCGGTTCCGCCAGCAGCCATTCGACTTCCAATGCGAGCGGGCCCGGCGGTGCCATTCAGGTCTACGACATTGCGTATGGAGGCGTCGGGGGCGGCATTCTTCAGGCCAGTGGAATTTTCGGAAATGGGGGCAGCGGCGGTGCCGCTTCCTCTTCAGCGGAAGGCTCTGCCACCAACGCGATCTTCACCAACTCCATCAACGCGGCAGCGAATGGCGGCATGGGCGGAGTGGGCCAGGGAGCCGGAAACAAAGGTGGAAATGGAGGTGCCGCAGCGGCCACTGCTCACGCCTCCAGCATGACTGGATCCAGTTTCACCCTTTTCTCCAATGCCACGGGCGGTGGCGGCGGAACCGGCTTTTTCGGCGCCAACGGCGGTGCCGGGGCAGGCGTTTCTGCCACTGATACCGTTAGCGGTTCCACTGCGGGGCTGCTCAACCTGACTCAATTGACCACAGGTGGACACGGCGGCAGCACTGGTGGCGGTGGAACGGTGGGAGTTGCCGGAAACGCCACTTCCGTTCTCCATGCCGCCAATGCAGGGGGTGGAAACCTGACCGCCAACACCACAGTCTCTGGCGGTGCAGGCGGCTCCGTCCTGAGTGGCACCGGAATTGCCGCAGGCAAGGGGGCCAACGCCAGCAACACCCTCACGGCAGATTCCAACCAAAGCGGCATTACGATGGAACTCAACGGAGAAGCCATCGGCGGCGGGGGCGGTTATGTTCATTACAACGGCACCACAGGTAAGGGAGGTGCGGGAGGGACTGCCACCAGCCATTCTTCCGTCACTTCCACAGGGAGCGAAGGCGGGGAGATCCGGATTCACGATTTTGCCACCGGCGGTTCTGGCGGCGGAGTGATTCTCGGTGCTACCGGCAGTGGAGGAAACGGGGGCAACGGGACTTCGGAAGCTACGGCCAGTAGTGTTGCATCCACCGTTCCTTTTTCGGGTCTCAACGCCATTGGCGTTGGCGGCGTTGGCGGACAAGCCTCCGGTGTAGGAAATAGTGGCGGCAGCGGCGGCTTTGGATCCGCCACTGCGGAAGCCACCAGCTCCGGCGGAGCCAACCTCGATGTACTTGCCAGCAAGGTCGGCGGCAGCGGGGGACTGGGGCTCGGCGGCGCTAATGGCGGAAATGGAGCTGCCGCCACAGCCAGCAATATTGTCAGTGGGTCCACCTCTGGATTACTAAGTCTGCATCAGGGGTCCACTGGAGGTGCGGGCGGAGGCGTGTCAGCGACTGGGGCAATAGGAAATGTTGGTCTGGCAGGTTCCGCTAACTCCACTCTCAACGCCACAAATCTCGGTGGCGGAAGCCTGATCAGCGAGAGTACAGCCACAGGCGGCGGGGGCGGGAACATCACCGGTGGGACAGGAGCGATGGCGGGAAATGGCGCAGGGGCAGTTAATCGAGTGACAGCGGTTTCGGGCACGAATTTTGGTCGGGTGGAAGCCTATGGAAGGGCTTATGGCGGATACGGTGGTGCCGTGCAGAACAGCGGGGCGAACGCCAGCGGTGGAAATGGTGGCAATGCAAATAGCGCGTCTTCAGCCACTTCCTATTTCAGCAGTGGCAGCCTGCGCGTGGATGATTTGGCGATAGGCGGCAGCGGTGGTCATGTGGGCCTTGGTGCCGTGGGCAGCGGCGGCAACGGGGGACTGGCGAATGCCAGAGCAACGGCCACCACTGGGTTTGCAGCGGCTGGTGAATTTAGCGACGGAATCCTGGCGACTGCCTTGGGAGGCCATGGCGGTGATGGATTTGGGGCGGGGAAAAGAGGTGGGAACGGCGCAAGCGCCTTTGCAACCGCAGAAGCTACCAGCACGGAAGGAGCTTTTTTAAATGTTTCTGCTAATCGGGTGGGCGGTGGAGGTGGTTTCGGCCGTGGTGGAGCGAACGGTGGAAATGGAGCGATTGTTTCTGCTACGAATACGGTCTCCGGCTCGACATCGGGCTTTTTGCAGTTGCGGCAAAGTACCACCGGCGGCTTCGGCGGCGGTGTCTCTCCGGCAGAAACTTTAGGAGCCCTAGGCACCGCAGGAACTGCGAGTTCGACTCTCCACGCCGCCAACCCTGGTGGTGGCAGTATCGCTGGATTTGGAAGCGCCCAAGGCGGCACCGGCGGTTCCATCGAAGGCGGCGCCGGCACAATCGCTTCGGCGGGAGGCAAGGCAGTGAATACTTTGACCTCGAGTTCCAATGCAAACAACGTCGCTGTTGAAGCTTACGGTTCTGCTGTGGGAGGCGTCGGAGGCTCAGTGCGAAATCTCAACACCACGGGCAATGCCGGTGCGGGCGGCAGCGCTTCCAGCAATTCCACCCTTTCTTCCAATGGTGTCGGCGGCGCTCTCCGCCTGAACGACTCCGCGATTGGAGGAACAGGCGGCAGCGTAATTTTCGGCGCTTCTGGCAGCGGCGGCAACGGTGGAACTGGAACGTCCACGGCCAAAGCGAACAGCGTGTCTGCCTCCACGGCTGGCACCCAGGGCATTATCGCACGTGGGACCGGTGGCAATGGCGGCACTGGCTCCGGCAACGGGAAAAAAGGTGGTAACGGCGCTGCTGGCGTGGCGACCACGAACGGAAATAGCTCCGACGGCGCGTCGCTCGATTTATATGGCATTCGAATCGGCGGCACTGGCGGCTATGGAAACAACGGAGCCAGCGGTGGCAATGGAGCTGGCCTGACTGGAGAAGATTTCGTTAGCGGTTCCACCAGCGGCACCCTTTCCCTTCATCAGACAGTCCTCGGAGGAGGAGGAGGCAGTTTCTCTGGCATCGGATCCGCGACCGCAGGCACAGCTGGAGGTGGCGTTTCCACCCTGCACGCTTCGAATTCTGGGAGTGGCAGCATCATTGGCTACAGCACCGCTCAGGGCGGAAACGGGGGCATTCTCAACTTCGGTTCAGGCGAAGTAGCGGGAAGCGGAGGGCGAGCTGCCAATATCCTCACTGCAACCTCGTCGGAAAACGGCAAAGCCGTTGAAGCTTACGGCGCTGCCCAAGGCGGCTCTGGCGGCTCCGTCAGCACAAGTACCGCGACCAGTAACCCTTTTGGCAATGGTGGCAATGGTGGCACGGCCAACAGCATTTCATCTATCACCTCAAGCGGGCTGGGAGGAACGATTACCCTTGTTGATTCCGCTCGGGGCGGCAACGGTGGCAGTGCCAACTCCAAAACTTTTGGTAGCGGCGGTAATGGCGGCTCTGCAACTTCCACTGGAAACGGATCCACCAATACCGCTACTACTCAGGCAATCGGTGGCTTCGATGCCATAGCCACCGGCGGCAGCGGGGGCAGGGGATACGGTGCGGGCAAGCACGCCGGCAATGGAGCGGCTGCCACGGCAAACGTCACCGCCTCCAGCTCGGGAGGAGCATTCCTTAGAATCTCTGCTTTAGCCAGAGGCGGCACCGGCGGCGTGGGATTTAATGGAGCAACAAGCGGGGCCGGAGGAAATGCGCGTGCCACTGCCGATGCAAGCACCAGCAGGATAGGCACCGCCGTGGCTTCCGCAGTCGGAGGCTATGGGCAGGCCGGAAGCACGGCAGGAACGGCTATCGCTCGCGTCAACAGCCGCGTGTCCGGCGGAACCGTGCGAGCGACAGCCGCTTCATCTTCAGCCGGTCTGGTAAGAACGGTATCAGCGGCTGCTCAAATCTACGTGCGCACAGACGCCTCCGTTGAGGCGCGCACGGGCATCGGCAGTGCGAATCCTTCGCGTTCGCTCGGCAACGGCCTGGAAAGCGCCAGTTACGCCATTGGCCTGCCCACCGCAGCCAACGTCCAACAAATCGTTGCCTCCAATCCAAACGTCGCTTCCCATCTCGATGTCAACGGCTCCGGCACCATGCTCGGGCTCGTCCTCTTGCAAGGCGGCCATTCCTCCGCACCCAGCGGGTCGCAGACGGCCACCTCCTCCGCCTCCTTCAGCTTGGATCTCGCCCAATTACCCTCTCTCGATCACCTCAAAGTCGGCCTGCTCGATCCGCTCAGCACAGGCAATGGGTTTTCCACGCTCCAATTCACCGTCACCGTCGAGGGCTCCATTGTAGAATCGAGAAGCTTCACGAGCCTTGCTCTGGCCGGAGCTTATTTCAATGACCAGACGCTCGACTTTGGCGACATTGAAGCAGGCGTTACGGGCTATCTTGACATCAGTTTTGCGCTATCGGTAACAACACAGGCGCAGCCCGACAGCTACAGCATCAATCTGCTTTTTGCCAACGTCTCGGAAGTCAATGGATTCGCGCCCGTTGCGTTTCGTCAGTCCTTCGATGCCGTAGCCGTTCCCGAGCCTTCCACTTTGGCGCTCCTCATCTCCACTGGCGTCCTACTTGTCTCTCTCCGACAGCTTGCTTGGTCCGTGAAAAAGCGATGCCGAGCGGGAATCTCGCGCTGAGAAACAACTTTACTCTTGTCCTGTCGAGGCTGGTCGGCGAAAAGAGGCGTTCCCAAAATCGTTATCCATCGCCTATGAAAGCCACCGTCGTCGTCATGCCCAAAGCCTCCGTGCTCGATCCCCAGGGAGTCGCTGTGAAAAATGCAGTTCACTCCCTCGGCCTCACCTCGGTGACCGGCATTCGCATCGGCAAAACCATGGAAATCGAACTCGACTCACCGCTGGACGCCGCCGGTGAAAAACAACTCCACGCCATCTGTCGCGACTTGCTTTCCAATCCGGTGATCGAAGACTACCGACTGGAGATCGGGGAATGAGGCGGCCCTTCTTTGGGACGCAAAAGGGAACACGCGGGACGCGTGCGCTCCCCAGACAAACACTCGCTTTGCTATGAAATTTGCCGTTATTCGTTTTCCCGGGTCGAACTGCGATCAGGATTGCCACAACTCCATCGCTGCCATCGACGGCGCGACTGCCGAATACGTCTGGCATAAGGACACCTCCCTTGACGGCTTCGATGCCATCGTGTTGCCGGGTGGTTTTTCCTATGGAGATTACCTGCGTTGCGGCGCCATCGCCCGGTTTTCGCCCATCATGCCCGCCGTCAAAGAAGCCGCTGCCGAGGGGAAACTCGTCATCGGCATCTGCAACGGCTTCCAGATTTTGTGCGAAGCCGGGCTGCTCCCCGGTGCGCTGGTTCGCAATGAAAAACTCCACTTCGTCTGCCGCGACGCGCTCCTCAAAGTCGAATCGACTGCCACTCCGTTCACGAATTTGTGCAGTGTGGGCGACATTTTGAAAATCCCCGTCGCGCATGGCGAGGGACGCTACACCGCCGACGCGAAAACCCTGGCCGACCTCAACGAAAACCAGCAAGTCGTGCTGCGTTATTCCGACGCCAATCCCAACGGCTCCATGGAGGCCATCGCGGGTATCTGCAACGAGGCGCGCAACGTTTTCGGCCTCATGCCGCATCCCGATCGCGCCACGGAAAAACGCCTCGGCAGCGACGACGGACTCCTCATTTTCCGCTCCATGCTGGCCTTCCACGCAGAATCGAGTCTCACTTAAATGGAAACCGCCATCACACCCGAAGTCATCGCCAAACACGGCATCACCCCCGACGAATACACCCGCATCCAGGGCATCTTGGGGCGCGATCCCAATTTTACTGAACTCGGCGTCTTCTCCGTGATGTGGAGCGAGCACTGTTCCTACAAAAACTCCAAACCCGAGCTGCGGAAATTCCCCACGAGCGGCCCGCGCGTGCTGGTGAAGGCGGGCGAGGAAAACGCTGGCGTCATCGACATTGGCGACGGCTGGGCGGTGGCGTTCAAGATGGAATCGCACAACCACCCCAGCGCGGTGGAGCCCTTCCAAGGCGCGGCCACCGGCGTGGGCGGGATCATTCGCGACATCTTTACGATGGGCGCGCGCCCGGTCTTTTCGCTGAACTCGCTGCGGTTCGGGCCGCTGACAGACGCGCATAACCGCCGTCTTTTCGCGGGAGTCGTCTCTGGTATCGCCCATTATGGCAACTGCATCGGCGTGCCGACCATCGGCGGGGAGATTTATTTCGACGAAAGCTACAACGGCAACCCGCTGGTGAACGTCTTTTGCCTCGGCGTCCTCCGTCACGAGGAAATCGCCCGAGGCGCGGCCAGCGGAGTCGGCAACCCGGTTTTCTACGTTGGAGCCGAGACGGGTCGCGATGGATTGGCCGGGGCTGCGTTTGCCTCGCGCGACCTCACCGAGGAAAGCAAGGAAGACCGTCCCGCCGTGCAGGTGGGCGATCCATTCAAAGAGAAATTACTGCTGGAGGCGTGTCTGGAATTGCTCGCCAGCGGTTGCGTGGCCGGCATCCAGGACATGGGCGCGGCGGGGTTGACCTGTTCCACCTGCGAAACCGCCAGCCGTGGCGACACGGGAGTCGAGATCGATCTGGCCCTCGTGCCGAAGCGCGAAACCGGGATGACTCCCTACGAAACGCTTCTCAGCGAGTCGCAGGAGCGGATGCTGATTATTGTCAAACTCGGCGAGGAAGACGCGGTGAAACGTATCTTCGAGAAATGGGATTTGCCCTACGCGCACGTCGGATTCGTCCGCGACGACGGCATGATGCGGGTGAAGAATCACGGCGCGACCGTGGTGGAAATTCCCGCGAAGAAACTGGCCGACGACGCCCCGATTTACGTTCGCGAAGTGTCGCCGCGTCCGATTCCCGCTCCTTACAAGAACAGCGATTTGCCGCCAACCGACTTGCATTCCGCTCTGCCGACGTTGCTGGCGGACCCGAGCATTGCGTCGAAAGAATGGGTCTGGACGCAATACGATCACATGGTTCGCAACGGCTGCGTGGTGCGTCCGGGTTCCGACGCGGCGGTTTTCTACATTCGCGAGGCGGATAAATTTGTGGCCTCCACGAGCGACTGCAACAGCCTCTATTGCGCGCTCGATCCGCGTGAGGGTGCCAAAGCCGCCATCGCCGAAGCCGCTCGCAACCTGGCTTGCTCGGGTGCGGTTCCGCTCGCGGTGACGGACAATCTCAATTTCGGCAACCCGCACAATCCGGAGAATTTCTGGCAACTCCAGCAGTGCGTCGAAGGTCTGGCCGAGGGCTGCAACGCCTTCGATGTCCCGGTGACGGGCGGCAACGTGTCGCTTTACAATCAAAGTCCCGCCGGAGCCATCGACCCGACGCCGACCGTCGGCATGGTCGGCCTGATCGCGTCGGAAAAGCACATCACCACGCAGCACTTTCAATCGGCTGGCGACGTTATTTTTCTCCTCGGCGACGCGGGTTACGAAATGGGCGGCTCGCATTTCTTGAAGGTGCTCCACGGCAAAAAGGAAGGCCTCCCGCCGCGAGTGGACTTTGGGAAGGAACGCGCTATTCACGACGCGCTGCGCAGCCTCATTCATATGGAACTCGTCCGCAGCGCCCACGATTGCAGCGAGGGCGGACTGGCCGTGGCGCTGGCCGAATCGTGCTTCGCCAACAGTCTCGGGGCCACAGTCGAGTTGCAGTCGAATGAGTCGGATGCGGTCGCGCTGTTCAACGAGAGCCAGGCCCGCATCGTCTTCACCAGCAGCGAGGCGAACGCCGCCGCCGTCCTTGATTTCCTCGAGCAGAATGGAACGCAAGTCACCCGTCTCGGCGTGGTCGGCGGTAGCGAATTGAAGATCACCGCCCAAGCCAGCTACGCATGGCCAGTGGCCGATTTGTCTGCCGCGTGGAAAAACAGCATCGGTCGCGTGATGCAATAACGGCGAACTGAGTTAGGTTCTTTTCTAACAAATTATTCTTTGAGCACCCACGATTTCAAACACGAATGCGGCGTCTTTGCCGTCTATGGACACCCGAACGCGGCGATTCTGACCTATTACGGATTGTTCGCGCTCCAGCATCGCGGACAGGAAAGCGCGGGAATTATCACCGCCACGGAGCCCGGTGCGCCGTTCATCATGCACAAGGACATGGGGCTGGTTTCCACGGTTTTCTCCGCTCCCGAATTGGAGAAACTCAAGGGCACACGCTCCATCGGGCACGTCCGCTACTCGACCACGGGCTCCAGCACATTGATCAATTCGCAGCCGCTGGCGATCAACTGCCAGCGCGGCCAACTCGCCATCGGGCACAACGGCAACTTGATCAACGCCGCTGCCCTGCGCGAGGAACTCGAGTCACGCGGCTCCATTTTCCAGACCACGGTCGATAGCGAAATCATCGTTCATCTCCTCGCACAGCCGAACAAAAACGGGGAGAGTCCGCTGGCGGCTTTGCGGCGGTTGGAAGGCGCATTTTCGCTAGTGATCATGAGCGAGGAAGAGATCATCGGCGTGCGCGATCCGTTTGGTTTCCGCCCGTTGTCGCTCGGAAAACTGGACGGCGCTTACATTCTTTCCTCGGAGACTTGCGCGTTTGATTTGATTCATGCCGAATTCGTTCGCGAGGTTGAGCCAGGTGAGGTCGTGATCATCAATGCAGACGGCGTGCGCTCGGAGTTTCCCTTTCGCGAGGTGGAAAAAAAGGCGTTCTGCATGTTCGAGTACGTCTATTTTGCGCGGCCCGACAGCATCATTTCCAACGTCAATGTGAGCAAAGTCCGCACCCGCATGGGCCGCGAACTCGCCAAGCTGCATCCCTGCGAGGCCGACATCGTGGTGCCTGTGCCCGACTCGGGGAACTATGCCGCGATGGGTTTTTCCGAGGAGTTGAACATTCCTTTCGAGCACGCGTTTGTGAGAAATCATTACATTGGCCGGACGTTTCTCCAGCCGACGCAGTTGATCCGAGATTTTAACGTTCGGGTGAAACTCAACCTCATCAAAGAGGCCGTCGATGGAAAACGCGTCGTCGTCGTCGATGACAGCATCGTTCGCGGCACGACGGCCAAGGCGCGCGTGATCAATCTGCGCGAGGCGGGCGCGAAGGAAGTCCACATGAGAATCAGTTGTCCGCCGCACAAATTTGCCTGTCATTACGGCATCGATTTTCCCGATCCGGGCAAGTTGCTGGCCAATCAGCTAACCTTGGACGAGATCCGCGAATATCTTGGTGCAGACAGCATCGGCTATCTCGATGTCGCCGGCATGGTGAAGGCGACCGGACTGCCGGAAAATGATTTTTGTCTGGCGTGTTTTACCGGCAACTATCCGATTCCGTTCGATCCCGAGCTGGATAAATTCATCATGGAAAAACGCCGCAGCCAGTCGCGGTTTCTCTCCAACGGCGTCGGTCAGCAGGAGCTTTTTGCCAGCAAATCATGAGTGTTAGAAAACCCACCGCCAAAGTAAAAGCCTACGCCAAAGCCGGCGTCGATGTGGACCTCGGCAACCAAGTCAAAAGTGGCATTCATGCCAAGGTCAGCAAAACGCACGGGCCCAATGTTCTGGGAAAAATCGGTGGCTTCGGCGGTTTGTTCCGGGCGGATTTCGGAGGGATGAAAGAACCGGTTCTCGTCTCCAGCATCGATGGCGTCGGCACGAAATTGAAGATCGCCTTCGCGGTTGGCCGCCATGACACCGTGGCTCAGGATCTGGTGAATCATTGCGTGGACGACATCGCGGTGATCGGAGCCAAACCGCTTTTCTTTCTCGACTACATCGGCTCGGGGAAACTCGATACTAAGGCCTTTGATCAGATGCTCACTGGCTTCACAAAAGCCTGTCAGGCAGCGGGTTGCGCCCTGATCGGCGGCGAGACGGCCCAGATGCCCGGGATGTATCAACCCGGCGAATACGATCTCGCCGGCTGCATCGTCGGCGTCGTGGATCGTGAGAAAATGCTCGACGGTTCGCGCATCGAAAAGGGCGACATTGTTATCGGACTCGCCTCCAACGGGTTGCATACGAATGGCTACTCGCTCGCCAGAAAAGTGCTCCTCTCCGGGCGCGGTGCCTACAAGCTCGACGACCGCATCGAAGGCACGAAACTCACCTTGGGCGAGGAACTTTTGCGCGTGCACAAAAACTATCAGCCGCTGATGGCTTCCCTGCCGGACGGCGTTCTGAAAGGCGCCGCGCACATCACTGGCGGCGGATTGCTCGACAATCTTCCCCGCGTGCTGCCGAAGACGCTGAACGCCCGAATCGACTCCAAGTCGTGGACCGTGCCAGCGCTCTTCCAATTGATTCAAACTCGCGGCAAAATCGATCCGCTGGAGATGTATCAAGTCTTCAACATGGGCATCGGTATGACGCTCGTCGTTTCTCCCGAGGACGCTCCCGCCGTCCTAAAGGCGACCAAGGGCAAACGCATCGGCGAGATCGTTTCCGGCAGCGGCGTGGTCGAGATCGTTTAAGTCGGTGCCTAATTCAGCCTGATTCCACGAAATTACTGGTGATGAGCCACTATTTTCGTATTCTGTCGGGGCATTGATCGCGTTTCGTCCAGCAATCGTCGATTGTCTCCGAAATTATCGCAGGCCGGATTTTTTTGCGGATCTGTCTGCCGGGCTCACGGTGGGAATTATAGCTCTGCCGCTGGCCATCGGATTTGCCATCGCGTCGGGAGTGACGCCGCAACAAGGTCTCTGGACAGGTGTCATCGCGGGGATGGCGGTGGCATTATTCGGCGGTTCGCGCTTTCAGATTGCCGGGCCGACTGGAGCGTTCGTGCCCGTGCTTTTCTCCATTGTGGCCGCGCACGGTTACAACGGTCTCGCCCTCGCCACACTAATGGCCGGAGTAATGTTGATCATTCTCGGGGTGCTGAAGATGGGTCGGCTGCTTAAATTTTTCCCGTATCCTGTGATTGCGGGGTTTACGAGTGGAATCGCCGTTATTATTTTCTTCGGGCAGCTCAATGAATTTCTCGGGCTCGGACTGAAAATGCCAGAGCACGTGCCTCATCAGATCGCTGCCCTAGCGTCTCATCTGGGCGGCATCAATTTCTATGCGCTGGCCACCGGGGCACTGGCACTGGCCATCCTGATTTTCTGGCCGCGCCTCACCAAACGCATTCCGGCGAGCATTGTGGCGGTTATCGTTACAGCTCTAGTGGTCAAATTAGGCCACTGGCCAGTGGCCACCATCGGGAGCAAATTTGGTGGCATTCCCGCAGGACTGCCGGGCTTTCATTTTCCTGCGATCACGCTGGATGCCATGCGCGACCTGATGGTGCCTGCATTTACGATTGCGGCATTGGGTGCGATCGAATCGCTGCTTTCGGCCGTCGTGGCGGACGGCATGGCGGATACCCGGCACGATCCGAATCAAGAGCTTTTTGCCCAGGGCATTGCCAATATTTTATGTCCGATGGCGGGCGGCATCGCGGCCACTGGGGCGATTGCCCGGACGGCAGCCAACATCCGCAGCGGGGCGCGAAGCCCTGTCGCCGGAGTAGTCCATTGCCTGGTCTTGCTGGTGGTGGCGCTCGTGGCGGCACCCTTGGCGGGTTACATTCCACTGGCGGCACTAAGCGCCATCCTGCTCCTGGTCGCGGCTCGCATGGTGGAATGGCATACGGTGATTGAGCTTTGGCGCGGCCCGAGAAGTGATTTCGCGGTCATGCTGGCGGCCTTCGGCTTAACCGTAATTTTCGATCTCACCATCGGCGTCGGGGCAGGTCTAATCATGGCGGTGATGCTCTTCCTGCGCCAGATGGAGGAGGTGTCGCATATCCGGTTGGTCACTCAGGAAAGCGAACCTGAGGGAGAGGGAAGCCACGGGATTCGTGGGAAAGACGTGCCTGAAGGAGTCATTCTTTTTAGGATCGAGGGGCCGCTCTTTTTCGCAGCCGCAGAGAATCTGGAGCAGGCCTTGCGCCTTTCTGGTGGTGAGCCAAAAATCGTGATTTTTCGAATGCGCAACGTCCCGGCAATGGACGCAAGCGGCCTGCATGCTTTTGAAGTAGCCATCGGAAAATTGCACCGCGACGGGGTGAAAGTTTTCCTGACGGCCGTGCAGCCGCAACCGATGAAGGTGATGTTTGAATCCGGGTTGATGGACCGTCTCGGCCCCCAAAAATTCTGCGCGGATACTGATGAAGCCCTTGCCCGCGCCCGCCGGATATTGGCGGAGGAAAATGCGGTGGCGGTTGTGGGCTAGCCGTGACGAGTTTCGCTTCATCTACCAGTTGTAGTTCGCCCGAAATACGCTAAATAATTCACCCGCATGTTTTCCTTACTCGCTGACAAACTTCAGGACGTTTTTAAGGACCTCCGCGGCCAGGGCGCGATCACGGAGACAAACATCAACGACGCCATGCGCCAGGTGCGACTGGCCTTGTTGGAGGCGGACGTGCATTTCCAAGTGGCGAAGGATTTTATCGCCCGGGTGAAAGAAAAAGCATTGGGTCAGGACGTTCTCCGCAGCGTCTCGCCGGGACAACAGATCGTCAAAATTTTTCAGGATGAACTAACCACTCTGCTTGGCGGCGACGCGGCCCCGCTGAATCTGGAAAAGCCGGGTCGCATTCTTATGGTCGGCCTCAACGGCGCGGGCAAGACGACTTCCTCGGCCAAGCTGGCGAAACTACTTAAGAAGCAGGGCAAAAATCCCGTGCTCATCGCCTGCGACTTGCATCGTCCTGCGGCCATCGAGCAACTCGCCACGCTGGCCGCTCAGGTCGGAGTGCCAATGTTTCGTCCGCAGCCGGGTGAAACGGATGTCATCAAAGTCGCCCGCGAAGGCGCAGCTTGGGCCCAGGCGCAGAACGCCAATGTCGAGATTTACGACACCGCCGGACGCCAGGAAATCGACGAGCCGCTAGTGCAGGAACTCAAGCGCGTCCGCGATTTTCTCCAGCCGGGTGAGGTTCTACTCGTGGCGGATTCCGCGACCGGCCAGCAAGCGGTCAGTGTTGCCACGCATTTTCACGAGGCGCTCGGTCTGACTGGACTCGTGCTCACCAAACTCGACGGCGATGCTCGTGGAGGCGCGGCGCTTTCCATGCGGGAAGTGACCAAGCAGCCGATCAAATTCGCAGGCGTCGGTGAGAAACTGGACCAGTTTGAGGTCTTTGTTCCGGATCGTCTGGCGGGCCGCATTCTCGGCATGGGCGACATCGTGGGTTTGGTCGAAAAAGCCGCCGAAGCCATCGATCAGGAAGAAGCCGCGCGGATGGAAAAGAAGCTGCGCACAGCGACTTTCGACCTGAATGATTTCCTTGGTACCTTCAAAATGATTAAAAAGCTGGGCCCGCTTGAAAATCTACTTGGCATGTTGCCCGGCATGGGTAACCTTAAAGGCTTTTCCGTTGACGAAAAACAAATGAAGCGGGTCGAAGCCATCGTTTTGTCGATGACTTTGCAAGAGCGGGCGAAGCCGGACATTTTGAATGCCCGACGACGTCAGCGAATCGCCCGTGGGAGTGGAGTGACAGTCACTGAGGTGAACACGCTCCTCACCCAATTTGGTCAGATGCAGAAAATGATGAAGAACATGGGTAACATGAAGAAAATGATGGGCGGTGCTGCTGGAAAATCCGGCAGGATGCCCCAAATGCCTTCGGGGAACCCATTCAAGAATTTTAGATAAACCCGCAAATCCCAAGTTAAGAAAATACAGTTATGGCAGTTTCCATTCGTTTACGTCGTGAAGGTTCCCTGAACCATCCTTTCTACCGCATTGCAGTGGCCGATTCCCGCAGCCCGCGTGATGGCAAATTCATTGAGTTGATCGGCACTTACGACACCAAAAAAGCCGGTGACAACGTTACTCTCGACCTCGCCCGTGCAGAATACTGGCTCTCCGTTGGCGCCCAGCCGAGCGACACCGTTCGCAGCATCATCAAGAAAGAGCGCGTCAAGTCTGCCGCCGCTCCGGTCGCCGCCTAAGCTCTCCGCTCTTCGGAGCTTTTCATAAAACGCAGGGTGTCTCGCAAGGGACGCCCTCGTTTTGTTTTAACTTACTTCCAGCGGACTTCCAATGCACTCTGCGGAGTGGATCGCTGGCCGACAGGCAGCAAAGTATGCGACGGAGAATCCGCTGTGACATGCGTCAGACGGGTTTCCACGGAGCGATAGATGAGGGTGGGGAGCCGATGAATCGGCAGCAGAAGCTTCGTTTCATCGTAGCTGGAGAGAACGCTCGGAATGTTCAAGGTCAGGCTCAAGAGCATGGCCGAAGCTAGAACGACGGCGTTGCCAGCTCCAAAGAGAAACCCAGCAAATCGCTCTAATGGAATGGGATAGGCGGGAATGAAGTCGTTGTTGAGCGTCTTGATCCCGATGAGTGGCGGCATGACGACCAAGACAAAAATTCCCCAGAATGCGGCGAAGGCGACTTGCTCTGGACTCACGGAGATTTGAGCGGCGAGGAAGTCGGTTCCCAAATACCAAAACCGAATCGCCGCGATGAAGCCGAGCAACCCGAGGCACAATCGTGCGAAAGCCCAGAATAGTCCTTCCTTCGCTCCGTGCATTCCACCGTAAACGATAGCCACCAAGGCCACGATGCTGATACCGAGTTCAATCATGTCGCTTCCTTCACTTCAGAAATCGTGGTGATGCCGAGGAGCACCTTCGTTGCGCCATCCTCGCGATAAGGCCGGAACCCATTTTGGCGCGCCATCGTCAGGATATCTTCCTGACTCGCGCCCTGCTGCACGGCCTGGCGCAGACCATCATTCAAGACTAGCACCTCGAAAATTCCCGTGCGTCCGCGGAAGCCGGTTCCCTCGCAATCGGGGCAGCCGGCTGACTCGTAAATAGTCGCGCCCGGTTCCCATTCGATGCCGATGTCGATGAGTTCCTCTCCCGTGCTGGTCACGGGGTTGCGGCATTCGGGGCAAAGCACGCGGACCAAGCGCTGGGCCACGAGCATGATCAAAGCCGACGCCATCTGGGAACGCTCCATGCCCATTTCCTCGAGTCGAATCAAAGTCGCGATGGAGTCGCGCGTGTGCAGCGAGGTGAAAACCAAATGGCCGGTTAGCGCGGCGCGAATCGCCACCGTCGCGGCCTCGGCATCGCGCATTTCGCCGACGAGAATCACGTCCGGGTCCTGCCGCAAAATCGAGCGCAGGCCCGACTCGTAAGTCGTTCCCGCCTTCGGAGCGACCGGGATTTGCGTGGCTCCAGGAAGCTCGTACTCGACCGGGTCCTCAATGGTCATGATGTTGAGTTTTTCGCGATCTAGCCGGCTCAACGCCGCGTAAAGCGTGGAGGTTTTTCCAGAACCCGTCGGGCCGGTGACAATGATCATCCCCGCGCGTGAACGGATGGTGCGGTCGAAGACGCTTTCCAGATCGGCGGACATGCCGACTTGATCGAGGCTGAGCAGGCCTCCTTTGCGATCGAGGATGCGGATGACGATTTTCTCGCCATGAATCGAATTGGCCGTGGCTACGCGAAAATCCACCTCGCGAATGTCGGTCTTCACATGGAAACGCCCGTCCTGCGCCTTGCGTTTCTCAGCAACGTCAATCCCGGCGAGCGACTTGAGTGACGTGATCAATCGAATGCCTTCCGTCGGACCGAGGACGCGATGTTCGGCCAACTGACCGTCCACCCGGAAACGCACGCGGCAGAGTTCCTCCTGGGGCTCGATATGAATGTCACTCGCCCGCTGCACGACCGCCGCCTCCAAAATTTCGCGGGCGGTTTCGAGACCGGATTCTTTCTTGCCCAAGGTCGAAACGGTCTGGCTGGTTTCATCGACAAACCGCAGCCCGATGCCCTGGCCCTTGGGTTGTTCGTTGCGATTTTTGAAGGAAAACAGAGGACGCTTTTTCGCGGCGGCAGCGATGTCTTCCTTTCCGCCGTAGGCTTTTTTGTTCCTGCCGACGAGGGCGTTGACGGCTAGAAAAAGCAGGAAGCCGACCACGGGCAGCAAAAACACAATTGAGTTCCAGAGCCATGCGGGCTTGGAACGGCGGTTCATCTGGTGCTGCACCCAGACGAGATGCGTCAGATAAAGCAAGATCGCGAGGAAGATGCCGCCGAGTTTCCAATCCATTTCGTGGCTGTGCTGGTAAACAGGATGCGGCGCAGGCGTCTTGATAGGAGCGGATAAAATGGGAGTCGCGACGCGTGCGGGCGCGGGAGTTTCTTCGGCCACCACCGACGGTTTTTCAATGACTTCAGGAGTCGCGGTCGGCTCAGGCGTCGTCTCGACTAGCTCAGGCGCGGGCGTGGCGGCCGGCGGCGGATTGTCGAATGGCTGCCCATCGACTGTCGCGATCTGCACGCCTTGGAGGGTGATTTCGCCAAACGAGGTGTGCATTTTCAGCGTCGTCGGCGTGCGGCGCAGAATGATGACTTTGCTGTAGTGCGCGCCATTTTTCAGCACGATCTCGGCGGCTTGGGAACTGAGTTCCGAGCCAATGACCAGCCCAAGGATGAGAGCCAGTCGGCCCGGAATTTGCATGGCTTGCATGAATGCTATAAATCCGGGGCGAGTCAAACTTTGGCCGTTTTATTTTTAAGCGAACCGCCCAGCCATTGGAATCAGACCCGGCTCACTTTTTCTTTTTATCTTCGGGTCCCGTGCCCGCTGAATTGCCGAGATCCTGTTCCTCCGGTGGAAGAAATGGACGGAACCGGCTCTTGTCGATTGCTTTCATGTAGGCTTCATGCGGCGAGACGTTGCCTTGCTGGAGATGGAACCAGATGGCGTCGTCCATGAATTGCATGCCCTGGCCCTTACCGCCGACGATCACGTCCTGAAGCTTTTGCGTGGCACCTTCACGAATGATCGCCGACACGGCGCTGGTGGAAACGAGGATTTCGTTGACGGCGACACGACCGCCACCGGCTTCGGCGGTTTTCTTCAAAAGAAGCTGCGCCACGACGCCTCGCAGCGAGGCCGAAAGCATCGTGCGCACCTGCGATTGTTGATCCGCTGGAAACACGTCGATTAGGCGGTCCACCGTTTTGCGGGCGTTGTTGGTATGGAGCGTGCCGAAAACGAGCAATCCTGTTTCCGCCGCCGTTAGTGCGAGAGAAATCGTCTCCAAATCGCGCATTTCGCCGACGAGAACGATATCCGCATCCTCGCGCAGGGCGGCCTTCAACCCCGCCGGGAACGTCGTCGCGTGCTCGGGCACTTCGCGCTGGGTGATGATGCTTTTTTTGTTCACATGCACGAACTCGATCGGCTCCTCGATGGTGATGATGTGCCGGTTAAAGTTGGTGTTGATGTAGTCGATCAGCGCGGCCAGCGTGGTCGATTTGCCAGAGCCAGTCGGGCCGGTGACGAGAACGATGCCACCGCGGATGTTGCCAAACTCCTTAACCACCTGCGGGATTCCGAGCTGCTCGAGCGTCGCGATTTTCGTGGGAATGAGGCGGAAAACGGCTCCGTAGCCATTGGTTTGCTTGAGGAAATTGCAGCGAAAACGCGCGTCCTCATTCATCTCGTAAGCGAAATCGAAGTCGCCTCTCTCCAAAAACAGCTCCCAGCCTTTTTGCCCGCAAATCTCGTGGAGCATAAACTCGATTTCCTCGTGGCTGAGGACTTCCTCGCGAATGGACATGACGTCGCCATGCCGGCGAATTTTTGGCGGCTGCCCCTCGCCGAGATGCAAATCGGACGCGCCAGCGGTGATGAGATATTGAAAAAACTGATCGATGTAAGCCATGGGTCGGGGGAAATTATTTCTTAAAACGGGACATGTGGAGGCGGACGTTTTGCTTGTCCTCGGCGCGAGCCATTAATTCCTCGCCCGTGATGGTGCCGGACTCCCAGAGTTCGATGAGCGAGTCGTCCATCAGTTTCATGCCGAGTTTTTTACCGGTCTGGATAATGCCGGGGAGCATGAACGTCTTCGACTCGCGGATGACGTTGCCGACGGCGGGCGTGTTGACGAGAATCTCGAGGGCCAGGGCGCGTCCGGTGCCATCGGCTTTGGGCACGAGTTGCTGCGAAATAATGCCGCGCAACGACTCGCTCACCATCGTGCGAATTTGGTCGCGCTGATCATTTGGAAAGACATCGAGCAAACGGTCGAGTGTGCGGGCCGCGTTGGCGGTGTGCAGCGTTCCGAGCACCAAGTGGCCCGTTTCCGACGCCGTAATCGCGAGGGAAATCGTTTCCAAATCGCGCATTTCGCCGACCATGATGACGTCCGGATCTTCGCGCAGCGCCCCGCGCAACGCCGCTGCAAACGACTTCGTGTGCGTGTGCACCTCGCGCTGAGTCACATGACAGCCTTTCGAGCCAAAAACGTATTCGATCGGGTCTTCCAGCGTGATGATATGGTCGTGCCGTGCGGCATTGATTTCATCGACAAGCGCCGCCAGCGTCGTCGATTTTCCCGAGCCGACCGAACCGGTGACGAGAACGAGCCCATTATGATACTGGGTGAGGAGTTTCAGATTTTCCGGGAGCCCGATTTCGTCCATCGAACGCACGCGGGAGTAGATAATTCGGAAAACCAGATCGAGTCCGAGCCGGTGCCTCACGACGCTCGTGCGAAAACGGCCATGCTCGTTTTTGTAGGCAAAATCCACGTCGCCGCGTTCCGTGAGCTGCACTTTTTGCGCCTCCGTGAGAAATCCCATGGCCAGCCGCTCGGTGTCGGCGGCGGACAGGCGCGGCGCTTGCAGCCAGATCGGTTCCAGGTTTCCAAATCGCCTCCAGGTCGGCTGGCTGTTGACGCCCAAATGAACGTCGGATGCACCGGATTCGATGCCGATCATGAGATATTGATCGACGTGAGCGAGATTGGTTTCCTCGGAATGCGTGGGGAGAGTAGGGGAATTCACCATCACACGGACTGTAACGAGCGACGGCTCAAATTGAAGTGGAAATGTGCATGCGCTTTCATTTCTTTCCGCCTGACTTAAGCTGGAAACCCCATGATCGCCCTCACTGAACGCATTCTCAATGACGCCGCTGGCTGGCAGGTCATGAAAATGGCCAAGGCGCTGCTGGAAACGAATCGCGTCATCAGCGCGCACTACGCGCCGCCCATTCTCAAGGGCTTGGTGAAAGAGGGAAACACCGAGTATCGCGCCGGGCTCAAAGTCACCACCGCCACTAATATCGAAAACCTCTGCTCCTGTCGTCCGTCGCGGGATTTTGGGCAGATTTGCGCGCACTCCATCGCGGTCGGACTCGCCACGATCCGTCCCGCTCCGGCGGCTCCGACACCTATCCAGCCGGTCGAAAAAGTTGAAACGCGTCCTTTCCCATTTATTGAAGGCTCTTTTACCGACCCGCGCTGGATCGAGTTGCATTTGGTTCTGGGGCCGAATTTCCGAGCTGGCTTGGACAAAAACGAGATCACCATCGGAGTCGAAGCGGCGAGGGGAAATCAAAGGACTTTGGTTCGAGCCTTGGGTTTTGCAGAGCCATGGACCTGCTCCAAACGCGATTGGGCCATTCTCCGGGCGATCTACGACTTCTGCGGCACGGAACCACCCGGCATGTTGCTCTGCAACCGGCGACAATTCGGCTCCATCCTCAATGCGGGAAAAGGCTTTGATCGACTGACAGTCGCCCGTCGCGAAAAGATGATAGTTAATCCGAATTCAATTCGCCGCGAGCTGATGGTCAATGAAACTTCTGATGACGAAATAACGTTCAAACTCGACTCACAAAAAAGCGATTACCTGTTACTCGATGAAGGGGTGCAATGGTCTCTGTCCGAGATGACATGGCAGGCGATGGAACCTCTGCTTCCGCCCGCTTATCAAATCCTTTTTCGCCAACAGGTGGAGATTCCTTCAGCGGCTGCTGAAACCTTCAGAACCCGCGAGCTGCCGACTCTGCAAAATCTGTTTGGTGTAAATGAAGTGTCATCCATAACTGAGGTCGAAAAAACGGCTGTTCCTGCCTTTGAATTGACCTTGGAAGGCAGCTTCAATCAGCTGCAACTGGTTCTGAAAGTCATCTATGGAAACCAAGTGATTTCATACGGAAGTCATTCATTTATAACAGAATCGCATGTGGTCGTGGATGGGAAACGCTTGAAACGTCATCACGCGGCCGAGCAATCTATCATTGAGTCTTTGAAGGCAGCAGAATTCGGCGCGGTGGACGCAAATTGTGTGATGAATCTTCGCGGCGAACACGCGGTTCTTCGCTTCTTATCCACACAACTGCCACACCTCCAAAAGAAGGCCGAAGTGCAACTCGGACCTCGCTTAAAAACTCTTCTGGGACGAGCGGAAGTCGTCCGTCCGAAACTGGAAATTCAAAGCAGTGGCGAAAACTGGTTTGATCTTTCTGTGGAGATGACGAGTCAAGTTGGGAGTAGTTACACAGGAGCGGAAATACAGAAGCTCCTCAATTCAGGGAAAACCTACGAGAAACGCGCGAATGGCAGCGTGGTTCTTTTCGATGTGGGAGCCCTTAGCGAGCTTCAAGAAGTACTCCGCGACTGCGAGCCGCAACAGCGCCAGCTAGGCTCGTATCGCATTGGAAAGATGCACGCCGGATTTCTCCAATCGACTTTGGGCGAGCAACTCAGCGGCAGTCCTGCCACGCTCCAGAAAGTTGACGTGTCGATCCCAGTCGAGTTGCAGGGCATTCTCCGGCCCTATCAGACGGAAGGCGTTCAGTGGATGCATTTCCTGGCTGGGAATCATCTCGGCGGCATCCTGGCTGATGAAATGGGGTTGGGAAAAACTCTGCAAACCCTGGCTTTTCTCCAGTCTTCTGGAGGTCGATCCTTGGTAGTTTGTCCCTCCTCATTGGTCTTTAACTGGGAGCGGGAGGCGAAGAAATTTACGCCGACGCTGAGAACACTTGTCATCGAAGGAAATCAGCGCGCGCCGCTCTTTGCCAAGATTAACAATGCAGACTTGGTGATTACGAGTTACGCGTTGCTTCGTCGGGATATTGCTCGTTATGAACAGCTAGCGTTTAAATCGGTAATTTTGGATGAGGCGAATCACATCAAAAACCCCGATACGCAGAATGCACTGGCTGCGCAGAAGATTCGAGCGGATCATCGCTTCGCCTTGACTGGCACTCCCGTGGAAAATTCCGTGCGCGATGTCTGGTCGCTGGCCAATTTCATCCTGCCCGGTTACCTCGGACGACGCGACGATTTCAAAGATCGCTATGAAGCTCCCATCCAGCGTGGCGGTGCTCCAGAGGTGCAGCGGCGGCTGGCGAATCGTTTGCGTCCGATCATGCTGCGCCGACTCAAGAAGGACGTGGCCAAGGACCTTCCAGAGCGTCTCGAGCAGGTCGCCTGGGTCGATCTTTCCGATTCACAGAAATCGGTTTATCGCGAGCTTTTGGAGCAGGGCCGCCGGAAAATTGAGGAAGCCAGCAATGAGAAGAATGTGGGTAAGAGTCGCATGGCCGCGTTGACGGCTTTGCTGCGACTGCGGCAGGCGTGTTGCGATTTGCGGCTGCTTGGATTGGAAAAACCAGAGGACGCGTCATCCAAACTCGAGATGCTCGACGAACTCGTCCAGGAAGCCATCGACGGCGGTCATCGCGTGCTGGTTTTCTCGCAATTTGTCACCATGCTCAAGCTGATCGCCGACCGCATGACGGCGGCGGAAATCCCGTTTGCCTATCTCGACGGCTCCACTCGAGATCGCGCAGGCGAGGTCGATAAATTCCAGAATAGCGACACGTTGCCGCTCTTCCTCATTAGCCTCAAAGCCGGTGGCGTCGGCCTCAATCTCTCCGCCGCCGACACCGTCATCCATTTCGATCCGTGGTGGAATCCGGCCGTGGAAGCCCAGGCCACCGACCGCGCCCATCGCATAGGACAAACCCGCGTCGTCACATCCTACAAACTCATCGCCCGCAACACGGTGGAGGAAAAAATCCTCTCCCTCCAGCAGCGCAAACGTGACATCATCGACGCCACCGTTGAGAGCGAAGAGCCGACTTTCGGTGCACTCAGTCTGGACGAGATCCGCGATCTAATGAGCTAACCCCCTTCCTATGCAACCTCGCAAAATCCACCTCGTCCCCATCGTTCTCGCCATCGCGTTTATCGCCTTCAAATACTTCTCGGCGGAGAAATTTGTCAATCCCGAGACCGGCGAAGCGCACCGCGTCGGCATGTCGGAGACGATGGAAAGCCGGCTCGGGTTGCAGTCGTATCAGCAGGTTTTATCCGAGGAACACGTCGTCAGCAGTGGACCGGAAGTCGCATTGGTAAAACGCGTCGCCGGGCGGCTGGCCGGTGCGACCGGTGACGCCGCGAAGAATTTTGAATGGGCCGTCAGCGTGGTGCAGAGCGATCAGGTGAATGCCTTTTGTCTGCCCGGTGGCAAGATCGTCGTTTACACCGGGATCCTCCCCCTCACGCACGGCGAGGCCGGACTCGCGACCGTTATGGGACACGAAATGGCGCACGCGACCTGCCGACACGGATCGCAACGAATGCTCCAGAGCCAGCTCATGCAGGCCGGAATGATGGGCGCGCAATTCTCCATGTCCGATCTGGATTACGACAAACAACGCACCGTTATCGCCCTACTCGGCGGCGCGGCGCAATACGGCGCGATCCTGCCCTTCTCTCGTGGACACGAGACCGAGGCGGATCGCGTCGGCCTCACCTACATGGCGCGCGCCGGATACGACCCGCGAGAAGCCATCGAATTCTGGAAACGCATGTCGGCTGTCGGCGGGAAAAAGCCACCGGAGTTTGCCTCCACTCACCCCGCCGACGCCACCCGCGTTGCCAACCTCGAACGCCTGCTGCCCGACGCCTTGAAAATCTACGAGGCCAGCCAAAAAGCCCCGCGCTAGGTTCCCATCGGAGCGAATGGCCCCCGCGCTCACCCTGGAGGGAAGCGGGCCCTCGCTGTGACCCCCAAACCCCACACAGGCACTGACGGCCGCAGTGCAATGGCCACACTTATTTTTAAGAAAAGGTAGGAAGTACATTCCCAGTTGAGTTGCAGGCGATTCTGGAGATGGGCGGCCCGGTCGCGATGCCTCGCCGCACGGTGCCTACGGCCCATCGCGAGTGCCGCATCGCCTCGCTGCACATTGCAAATGGGCACCGGGAGAACCCCATCGCCCCGCTGCATGCCGCAAATCGTCATCGGGAGAGCCGCAACGACCTGCTGCACGGCGCAAATGGCCATCGCGAGCACCTCATCGCCTCGGTGCAAGCTGCCACGGAGCATCGGGAGAGCCGGGGAGCCCTCGCTGCACGGATTTCCAGGACGCCGGAGCCTCCCATCGCCCCGCTGCACGGTGCCAGGGGGCATTTGGGCATCGGAAATGGGGTTTTGGGGAGGTTTACGGGGCTGGGAGGAGGTGAATGGGCCTTTTGGGAACAGATGTTCGGTTGTCGATTCGGAAAACTTGCAAGTTGTTCGAGACAGACGGTTGTTCCCGATTCGTTCCAAAGGAAACCGGATGCATGGTGGAGGGTACCAAACCACGGGGGCGTTCTCTTTGAAAATGTGCAAGGCTCGTTCAGGCAGAGCCCTCAGCTTTGGTAAGCTCTAAATCTTCAACTACTCTATCCACGGATCCTTTAATGTGACTTGTCGCAAAGGCTTGGCATTCCCGATAGAGCCTTTCCAGTTCCTCGTGCAAAGAATCTCGGCATTTAAGCCCCATGAGGGTGGATTTTTCATACTTGGCGCGGAACTCCAGAATACTTGTGAGCGAACTTCTCAGATTCGTCTGTCTCTCTTCAAAGTTCGGCCAAATTAATTTCCAATATTGGCATGTCTTGCAGGTGTTCTCGCACTTCAATGAATCATGCGAGAGAAAGGATGCCCATCCGCTGGATGCGAGTTTGAGTTCACGCAGTTGATCGTCACGACGCTTCTCGTTGTTACATCTCTTGCAGGAGACGATCACGTTGCCTGGAATATGAAGACCTGCCCTAAACCGGTTCATACCATCAAGGTGCTCGACTGAGGCACGATCTGGTTCCAATGGATTGCGACAGTAGCAACAACTAGAACCAAATCTTACGGATACGGCTTCTGCGTAATCGGAATCAGCCACATTCATCTGAAGCAATGTAGAGATTTTTCGACTGACCTCATGAAGAAACATGCTGACCAGCTTATTGGCCACATCGGACTTCGCACGAGAAGTTGCCTTCCGAAGATAAGCTGATGTTTCGAAAGCCATCAGTCTGGTTTGGTGATACCGAGAAGCCAGTTCACATCCACTTTTAAGACCAACGCCAAAGCTTTTACCTCAAAGTCAAAAGCACAACGATTTCCGCCTTCTACTTTGGCTAGAGCCACACGATCCAACTGAATCCCTTCTCTGGCCAATCTGCCAGAGAGCTGATCCTGCGTTAAGGGAGGAGTGAATTGCAGGCGGGCCTCTTTTACTCGCAAGCCAATGATGTTGCGAGTTTCAGTTTTTTTGGGGCGGTCTGCCATGCGCCAGTGAGTAGCAGAAATGGCATGATGCAGTGTTCGTTAAAAGAACACCTTGCAAACAGTTGTTCGGCTGCCTAATTAGCTGATGCGGCTTTCTTTCTGCCAAATGTGTGGGGCTATCAATGGTGACGCATGGCAGACGTGCCCTGGTAAAAATGTGATTCTTTCTTCTAGGCCACGCTCTAGTTTTGAAACATGGATTCTTTGTAATGAATGCAACGAAGGGCTTCAGAGCACCGCTCTACCAAAGCCAGACCGCGTGCATCTTCTCGCTCAAATCCGCGGCTCGACGATTGATGACCAAGAAGCGGTATTGGATTGGTTATTGCGTAAGTTTGGCAAGGTTGCTAAGAATAAAACGAGCATTGATGGTCGCCGGAATACCCTGAAAACGAATGACACGTGCGAACCTGAATGAGCATCTCCTTTCTAAGGATTTAGCAATGAATGTGATTGATGAAGTCGTGGGGCTTGCTTGTCACTGCCATTGCAAGGGATGGGCCGCAGGCAAAGATGTAGGGGCACAAACCAGACGCTCGAATACGGTATGCCGCGCCTGGCAGGAGGAAGTGAAAGCGAAGTTCCCCGACCGCTTTCACCCCGAGCACCGGCTGAACAAAACAGGCCGGAGCCAGCAAATTGACCTAGTGGATTTAGAAGATCGCGTCGCCTACGAACTCAAGTCTTCACCGAACAACGTCCATATGGAAATCTATCGCGATGTGTTCAAGGCTTTGGTTTTCAATCGACGCAATCCAGATGTCGCAGTTCGCACACTGGTCTTCATTGCACCGGCGGCAGGCTTAGAGAAGCTGGGCAAGGATTTTCCGAACGATATCGCCGCCATCGCAGCCGAGTTGAAGCTAGATCTTATTTTAAGACCAATCGGGTGAGTAGTGGCAACCGCCTCGAAGTGAAATGCCATTAGGTTGAGGGCGGGGCCCCGCTCGTTGTTTTTTCACTCCTCGAAAACTGCCAGCGAGAATGGTCGCTCCGTGGCAGGTTCACCGTTATGGACAAGCATCTCTGGCTCGAGCTCATTGGCTATGCGGCATCGGGCATTATCGCGGTGTCGTTGATGATGAGTTCCATCCTGCGCCTGCGCCTGATCAACTCGGCGGGCGCACTGATTTTTCTGATTTATGGACTTCTCATCGGGGCTTATCCGGTGGCGGTGTTGAATGGGATCATCGTGGTGGTGAACGCGTTTTACCTTTGGAAAATCTTCCATACGCGCGAATATTTTAAGCTGCTCGTCCTGCATCCCGAGTCGCAATACCTGCCGTATTTCCTGAACTTCTATCGTGAGGAAATCCGACGGGTCGTGCCGGATTTCACCTATCAACCGCACGCGAATCAGCTCGCACTCTTCATTCTGCGGGACGCGGCGCCGGTGGGGGTATTCATGGCCGACGTGGAATCGGGCGGGGTGTTGCGGGTGTTGCTCGATTTTGTGATTCCGCAATATCGCAGCTTGAAGATGGGGCGTTTCCTCTTTGTGGAGCAGGCGGATTTCTTCCGGGAACGCGGGGTGCGGGAAATCATCATTGCCCCGCAAACTGTGGAGTTTGGCGATTATCTGGCCAGAGTGGGGTTCGAATCGGCCCCGCACGGATTATCGTTCACCTTCCGCTACGCGAATACGCCGTAACTCGACGGCGTTTCTCTGGTCGAAGGCCCACGCTGAAGTTTACGGCGGAGAAAGCGGGGCGAGGGGAGGCTTGACGACGTAGCCCTCGGCAACGACGTGGTCGCCTTCTTTGATCGTGCGGCGCGTGAGGCAGCCGCTGGTGCAGAGGGCGATGAGAACGAGGAGGAGAAGGGCGATGCGGGTCATGGCATTCTCTATTCGCGGGCCGGGGGCGCTCAGCATGTAAGGCAAAATGCCTCAGAACCTTCTACCGTGAATAATGCAGGATCTGGAATTTCTCGGTTTCCCGAATGATCGAGACTTGGGGGAAATCGTGCTCGAAGGGGGGCATGAAGGTGTCGCCCTCGGCTTCGGTGGGGAGTTGGGTGACGTAGAGGCTGGCGCAGCGGGGGAGCATCTGCGCGTAGATTTCGCTGCCGCCAACGATGTAAACGGGGGTGTCGATGGTGGCGGGATCGAAGGCGGCGAGGTCGGGGATCATTTCCACACCGGCGATCTCGGCGGTGCGGGAGACGACGAAGGTGCGGCGGCCGGGCAGGGGGCGTCCGATGGAGTCGTAGGTTTTGCGGCCCATGAGGAGGGCGGCGCCCATGGTGCGTTCTTTGAACCAGCGCAGGTCTTCGGGCAGATGCCAGGGGATGGTGCCGTTGGCACCGATGACGCGGTTGCGCGACATGGCGACGATGGCGGAGAGGTTGGGCGCGATCACGGCGGGGCGGGAGTTAGACGACAATGGGAGCCTTGATTTTAGACGGCGATAGGCGCCATGGTTTAGACGGCGATAGGCGCCTTGATCGCCGGATGCGGGTCGTAGTTTTCCAAGGTGAAATCCTCGTAGCGAAAGGCGAAAATATCTTTTACAGCGGAGTTCAATCGCATTCTGGGCAGCGAACGCGGCTCGCGGGAAAGCTGCTCGTGGACTTGGTCGAGGTGGTTCCGATAAATATGCAAGTCGCCGAAGGTGTGGACGAACGTCCCGGGCTCCAGATCGGTGACTTGGGCGACCATCATCAGGAGCAGGGCGTAACTCGCGATGTTGAAGGGCACGCCGAGAAACAAATCCGCGCTGCGCTGGTAGAGCTGGCAGTGGAGTTTGCCCTCGAGCACGACGAATTGAAAAAGCGCGTGACACGGCGGGAGCGCCATCTGGCCGACCTCGCCGGGATTCCATGCGGAAACGATGAGGCGGCGGCTGTCGGGGTTGCGGCGGATTTGCTCGACGACGTTGGCGATCTGGTCGATGTGGCGTCCGTCGGCGGTGATCCAGTCGCGCCATTGGGCTCCGTAAACGCGACCGAGATCGCCGTTTGCGTCGGCCCATTCGTCCCAGATCGTGACCTTGTTTTCCTGCAAGTAACGGACATTGGTGCTGCCTTGGAGAAACCAAAGCAACTCGTGAATGATCGAGCGCAGGTGGACTTTTTTCGTGGTCAGGAGCGGGAATCCATCCGCCAGGTCGAAGCGGGCTTGGGCACCGAAAACGCACAAGGTGCCCGTGCCGGTGCGATCTTCCTTGGGCGTGCCGGTCTCAAGGACGAGCCGGAGTAAATCGTGGTAGGCCTTCATAACTTTAGGCTGGCACCGCCGGTCCCACGGGCAGGGCGGCGCTGAGGTCCACATGGCGGAGTTCCACCTCGCGTCCGATGCGTGCGCTTTCGTAGATCGCGTCGAGGATGCGCATGATTTCCACGCCTTCGCTCGCTCCGCAGTCGGGCTCGAAATCCTCCCAGATCGATCTCAGGAAATGTGACTGCGCCGTCTCGCTGGTCTCGGGATATTTCAGCGGCACGGTCTTCACCATTGCGCCGTTTTGCTCGTTGAAAATGCAGACGCTGGTGTCGCGATAGTCGTAAGTCACGCTGGAGAGGCCGCCTTTCGTGCCGCTCATTTCGAGATACGTTTTCTCGCGCTCCTCGAAGTTCAGCGCCCAGCTCACCTCCAGAACCATGCTCGATCCGTCGTCGAATCGAATCAAAGCCGAGGCCAGATCTTCCACGTCGAATTCCTTTTTTTGCTCCTTCGCCAGCGCCTGCCCGATGTGGGCAAACGTGCTCGCGGAAACCGTCACCACCTTGGGATTGCCGATCAGCCAGCGCGCCAGATCGAGCATATGGACGCCAAGATCGATCAAGGGACCGCCACCGCTCATTTTCTTCTGCCCAAACCACCCGCCGAAGCGTGGCATCCCCCGCATTCGCCGCCAGCCGGCGCTCGCGTAATAGACCGTGCCGAGGGTGCCGCTCTTGATCACGTTGCGGAAAAACTGATGCTCCGGACGAAAGCGCTGGTTGAAATGAATCATGAACTTCTTCCCCGACGCGCGCACTTTATCCCGCATCAACTCGGCCTCGGCGGTGTTCATCGCCATCGGCTTCTCGCACATCACATGCAGACCGCGATCCAGCGAGGCGAGCGTCATTTCCTTATGCAAAAAATTTGGCACCGCCAGCGACAAGGCGTCGATGTCGGCCTTCTCGATGAATTCCTCGAAAGTCGTGAACCGCTGCGGGATGGAAAACTCATTGCCGACCTGCTCGAGCAGAGTCGCATTCTGATCGCAGATCGCCTGGCAGACGCAATTCTCCACCTTTTTGTAGTTCAGCAGATGCGCGCGGCCCATTCCGAGGCCGACCACGCCGATCTTGAGAGGTTTGTCTGACATGCGGCGATCACGATGTCGAAGAGTCGGGCGAGAGACAAGTCTGCGGGCTGAATAATTCCGTCCCTTGTCTTTTTCCGCAGAGTCCCTTTCAATCAAAGGATGGACCCGCAGCCGCTGCTCATCGACACGCAAAACCAGCCCGATCATCGCAAGATCGCGATCGACCGCGTCGGCATTACGAATTTGCGTTACCCGTTGCAGATTCGCGACCGCGGCCACAGCCTGCAAAGCACCGTCGCCACCTGCGCGCTCACCGTCGATCTGCCGCACCAGTTCAAGGGCACCCACATGAGCCGGTTCGTCCAGGTGCTCAACGCCCACGGACCCGTCCTGCACGTCGAAAACATTCACGAAATTCTCCAGACCCTCGTTGCCCGGCTGCACTCGGAAAAGGCCCACGTCGAGTTTGTCTTCCCGTATTTCATTGAAAAGAAAGCCCCTGTCACCGCCGCGCCCGGTCTGATGGATTACGAGGTGAAATTCAACGCCAACTACGAAAATGGCCGGATCGACTTCGTGGTCACCGTCATCGTTCTCGTCACCACACTTTGCCCGTGCTCCAAGGCGATCTCGGCCCATGGCGCGCACAATCAGCGGGGGAAAGTGACCTTCGCCGTCCGCTCCAAACACCCGATCTGGATCGAGGACCTCATCTCGCTGGTCGAGGCGTGCGCCAGCAGCGAACTTTACAGCGTGCTCAAGCGTCCCGACGAAAAAGCCGTTACCGAACGCGCCTACGACAACCCGGTTTTCGTCGAAGACCTCGTTCGCAACATCGCCGCCCGCGCCAACCTCGACCCGAACATCACCTGGTATCGAGTCGAGGCCGAGAACTACGAATCCATCCACAGCCACAACGCCTACGCGCTGATCGAGAAGCCGCAGATGGCAATGTAACTCGTGTCTCGTTTCGCAAAAGTTTCCCTCGGCGTAGGGATCGTCGCCTTCTGGGCGGTGATGACTGGCTGGCTCGTGCGCACGACTTGGAATGATGGCAACGCCCCGTTTTCCGACATGCCGCCGCTGCTCGTCTTCCGTCAGGTGCTGAAACACGAGGTCGCCTCCAGCCTCGGCATTTATCGCGGGCAAAAACGCATCGGCAGCGTCAACGTCACCCCTGTCCACAACCCGTCGGACTCCGTCAGCCTCGACGGCAATTTGGTCATCCCGCAGGACAGTGGCAAACCTGAGACCTACAGCTTTTCGCTGCGCTTCGACTTGGAGCACAATCAGCTTAAACCCGAGACGATCCAGCTTCGGCTCAGCCGCCGCCAGCCGCCGCTTAATGCGCTCATCGAAGTCCTGCTCGCCTCGCAAAAAGTCCGTTACAACATCCGCAACGGCGACCTCGACCTCGGCACCCAAGAACTGCCTCTCACCGGCGGCGGCCTCGCCATGCTCGCGCCAGCACTCGCCGGATTCCCGCCGATGCCGATGGAACCCGGCGCACTTTGGAAAACCATCGAGTGCCAGGCAAATCGCGCCAGCATCGTCATTCGCGGCGAGCGGATGGACGGCTATCGCATCAAACTTTCCGGCGCCGGCCTCACCGCCACCGCAACTTTGGGGCAACTCGGCGAGATATTCGTCCTCCGCACCAGCACCGAGTATCATCTGTTGGCTGACGGCCTCGATACGAAGAAATATCTCCCGTGAGTCGAGTGAAAGTGGAATCCAAGTCGCAAAAAAAGCATTGTCTGCCCACGATTATTTCACTAAAAAACTCCATGACCCCCAAGCTGCTCGGTGCATGTTTTCTTTTGGCCACCACCTTTAGCGTTTGCGCTGCCGGCCCCGATCTGGATCACGACGGCATCCCGAATCGCTTCGATCGCGACGTGGACAACGACGGCATCCCGAATCGTCTCGACCCGAATATCGACGGAGGTTTCTGCCGCAAAGGCCCATTGAGAGGCCACTACATCGGTGATCATCTGAAAAATAATTCCCGTCACGAGCACGACATGGACGGCGATGGCATTGTCAATTCCCGCGACCGCGACATGGATGGCGATGGCATTCGCAATGAGGATGACTCAGACGCCAATGACGATGGAGTGGATGACTCGCTGGAGAGCGGTGATTTAACAAAAAGCGGCGTAGGCACACTTACCTTAAGCGGAAATAACACTTACACAGGTGGAACGACCGTCAGCGCAGGAACGCTGACGCTGGCTGGATCGGGCTCCAGCTCAGGAGTCATCAATACTAACAGTTCAGTTACGGTTGGCAGCGTGACCACGTTGCTGTTGCCTCACGGCACCATCACGATCACCACCCCCATCACCTTCGAGATCACGACGGCGATAATTGCCAACGGCACCACCATTTCCATCCCTGAAGATTGGACTGCCCATGGCGGTGTCCTCGTTTACCAAGGCACCAGCTACACGACCAATGCCGACATCATCGCCGCGGGACTTCCGGTGACGTTTCGGCCTGCGACCAATTAGTTTACCTGCCCATCCCAGGGCCAGATTTGCACGGCCAGACGCATTGGGATAAACGAATAATCTTCGGGATCCAGTAGCGCTGACTTCCATTCGACTCTCCCCGAGTATGTTGCGAAACTTCCAGAACCTCCACGGCTGCTCACTGGCCGCCTCCGATGGCGAAATCGGCAAAGTGCAGGAAATCTACTTCGACGACCAGCATTGGAAGGTGCGTTACTTCGTTGTCACCACCGGCTCCTGGCTCACCGGTCGCGAAGTCCTCATCGCTCCGTCCGTCATCGAAGGCATCGACGAGACCCACCGCTCCCTCGCCGTCCACCTCAGCCAGGAGGAAGTCCGCCATTCGCCCCCGGTCGAAGCCGACAAACCCGTCTCCCGCCAATACGAGGAGCAGATGTATAAATACTATGGATGGGACCCTTACTGGAGCATCGCCGACAGCGGTATTGGCTTCGGAATATCGCCCATGGGTGTGGGCGCAGCCGCCTACCCGGAAAACATCACGCCTCCACCGCCGATCACCACGCATTTGCGCAGTAGCGACGAGCTCAAGGGCTATCGCATCCATGCCAACGACGGCGAACTGGGCAAAGTCGAGGACTTCATCATCGACGACAAAACCTGGCACATCCGTTACCTCGTCATTCGCCCCGGCCACTGGCCCACGCAGCGTCACGTCTTGCTCGCGCCGGAGTGGATCGAAGGCGTCTCCTACGAGGGAGCCGAAGTCGTGGTGAACCTGCCTTCCTCCCGCATCGAGGACGCCCCGGAATTTAACCTGCCGATCACCCGCGAATACGAGGATCGCCTGCACGCCCACTACGAGCGCCCGGCCTACTGGCTCCGAAGGTAAATCCGGGAAAACTGTCGGGGCAGAAGACGGTATCCGAGCCTCGAACGACAGCTGGAACCTAAAAGTCTCTCCGACTTTCGGATTCATATCCCGCTTCTCACCGAAACCCGTCCCGGGTTAATCTGTCGGCCAGTCATGCCAGACCCGCTCGAAACCCATCCGCCGCCCAGCTTCGGCGAGGCATTTCGCTTCTGGCTCAAGCTGGGTTTCATCAGCTTCGGCGGACCCACGGGTCAGATCGCCATCATGCACACCGAACTCGTCGAAAAACGGCGCTGGATCAGCGAGGCGCGATTCCTCCACGCGCTGAATTATTGCATGATCCTCCCCGGCCCCGAGGCGCAGCAACTCGCCATTTACATCGGCTGGCTGCTGCACCGGACTTGGGGTGGAATCGTGGCCGGCGCGCTCTTCGTGCTGCCCTCGGCCCTGCTGCTTTGGCTGCTCAGCGTCATTTATGTAATGCATGGCAGCGTCTGGTGGATCGCCGCCATTTTCCACGGACTCAAACCCGCCGTGCTCGCCATTGTCGCCGCCGCCGTTCTGCGCATCGGAAAAAAAGCGCTGAAAAACGAACTCATGTGGGCCATCGCCCTTCTCGCTTTCGTCGCGATCCATTTCTTTCGCGTGCCGTTTCCGTTCCTAATGCTCGCCGCCGCCGTGATCGGACTCCTCGGCAGCCGCTGGCAACGGGAGAAATTTCTCGTCGTTCCCGGACACGTCCAGCCAGACGCAATTCTGGATGAAAACCACACCCGGCCCTCACTCGCCCGCGCCCTGCGAGTGATCCTCGTCTGCGGACTCCTCTGGTGGGTGCCCGTTTTTCTGATTCGACTCTGGCTCGGCTCAGAGCACGCGCTGGCTCGCGAAGGAATCTTCTTTAGCCAGGCGGCGATGGTCACTTTCGGCGGCGCGTATGCCGTCCTGCCTTACGTCGCGCAGCAGGCGGTGGAGAATCATCAATGGCTCACCGCTCTTCAGATGCTCGACGGTCTGGGTCTCGCCGAGACCACGCCGGGGCCCCTCATCATGGTCCTGCAATTCGTCGGCTTCGTCGGCGCATGGAATCAACCCGGCACCCTGCCGCCGCTTGTCGCTGCGACCTTCGGCGCGTTGATCACCACCTGGGCCACGTTTGCCCCCTGCTTCCTCTGGATCTTTCTCGGCGCGCCCTACATCGAGCAGCTCCG